>JBNLCS010000423.1:0-6778 GCA_050303935.1 Bacteroidales bacterium | reverse complement strand
TCTTAATAATATCTTTTGCCATGTCATATTGAAATTCTCTTATAGAATGATATGCTATTCTTGCATAAACATTAACAATCATATTACTGGCTTCCGGAATTTTAGGGCCCCTTGCAATGTGCTTTTCAAATTTTTCTAAATAAAAATCACTTTTATCACTATTTTCTTTTTCAATATTTTGCAAACAAGTCACACCATAAGCAATGATCAATACATCATTAAATTTTTCATCTTCCTCCAGAAATGGAAACATTTGTAGGTACTTGTCAACCGTATCAATGCTAAATTCTTCTTGAAAATTGTTAAAAATGTATTTTCCGGTTACTTCAATAATCCCTTCTTTCACAATTAAATTCTCAGGATTTAATTGATGTGCTTGTTGCAAATGTACCAGGGCTGGCTGTACCTGTTGTTCCAACAACCTGTTGTAGGCAAATAATAAATTATAAACCTGGTTAAAATCATTAATATTTATTGAATCATTAATTGTCTCAATAAAACCGTTGTAAAAAAGTTTGTATCCCTCCAAATCGGGCCTGTTTATAATCATCTCATTGGTTGCCACCTGAAAATAATCCAATGCCTGCTGTTTTACCCACAAACTATTGGGACTACTATTGACATATTTTGCAAGTATTTTACCGTCGAACGATTTATTAGCGATGGTTTCATTCAAAATAAGCTCAGTCAACTCATTTTTCATATATTTTATGGGAACAGATGAGGGATAAAATATTTCAGCTTTCTCTAACATTTTTAGGGCTTTGTTATTCTCAGATTTTTCCAGCAGAAAATAACTCTCATTATAGAATTGAAGGCCTGCTAGGTTAGCCAGATCAATATTCCTATTATCAATAAAATATCTCTGAAATAATGTATCCAAGGATAACAAACGATATTCATATTCTGAAATGAATTGCCGGTTCACCATAAAATCAATAAATTTCTTTTTAAACATTGCATCGTATTGCAACATTACCGGGGGACTGTCCAACGTATTAAGTATTGTTTTCTTTTTACCAACAGGTACTTCCAGAAAGACATTTTCAGGTGCTTCTTTTAATACATACGGTACATTATACTTGTTAAACACCATCGCGTATAACATACTTGCTGAAATACAATTATAGCTGCCATCATTATACAAATTACTTAAAGTACATTTTTCATCATACTTCTTTAAATAATTATTATGCAACGTCTTACGAATTATTTTCACCTGTTTTCTTAAAGTGGCTTTTTCAACTCCCTGTTCGTCTATTTCTTTTATTATTTTATTTAAAAATTCATCAAAACTTACTTTTTTTAACGAATCGTCACTAAAAAACAAAAAGCTTACATCTGAAATTGAATTGTTTAAAAAACTTGCGAATACAGATGCTTCATATCGATTTTTAAAAATGTCACCATCTACAGGCTGACTTTTAATATACTGTAGTTGAGAAATAAAAATTAATGATAATAGTACCAATCGTTTTATGTATATCTCCGTATATGGTTTAACCATGATAATAAAAATTTTTACACGTAGTAGTTACTGCTTTAAACATACAAAAAATTGAGAAACAAGAAAAATATGTTAGACCCGGAATATGAATTAGAACATCTATTCCGAGCGGCAACTACTTCAAAATATGTCACTTCGTTGGTTTTCAAAAACTCACCATAGCAGTGGCTATGCATCCTTTTTGAAACCTCATATTTTATGGCATTTGCAACTCTCATTACAATGTTCTAACACATAATCCGGGTTAAAATATGAACCCTCCGGTTAAGCGCACCAGTTCGGTATGCGATTGCACAACATTATAGATTGCATTTAATTGCTGGATGGATGCATTCAGGTAAATAATTTGTATCTCCCTATAATCAAATGAATTGATGGTACCGGTTTTGTATTTTTGATTGGCAATATCAAGGTTTAATTTTGCGGTCTGCTGATTTTCAAGGGCTATTGCTAACAGTTCTTTTCTTGCATTATAATAATCCAACGCATTTAACAATTCATTTTTTAGAATATGTTTCATCTCTTCAATTCCCGTTTGAGCCACATCTTCATCTATATGTGCAATTTCTACCGCCCTTTTTTTGTTCCCTCCATTAAAAATATTGTATGTTACTGAAGCATTCCCATAAAAATAATTGATATTCCCATTATTTGTATTACCAGAGCTTGTGTTATAAATATTTCTTATACCCGATGAAATATTTATTTCAGGCAAATAATCGCGTTTTTTAAGTAAAATGTCTTGTTGCTTGATTTTTAAATTAATATATTGATTTTTTAAAACATTGTTTAGAGCAAACATCTTTTTTAATAAACTATCTTTTTGAAAAGAAGTAGTATCCGTATCAAATTCAGAAGTATAATTCCAGGACGAAACAGAATCAATCCCCATTAGAAAATTAAGACTTCTGTTTATTTCACGTAACCTTACTTTTTGGTTCAAATAGTTTGCCTTGTCGGTTAAATAATTATTTTTAGCCTGTAATACCTCATACGACAAAGACGCTCCCAGTTCCTCTCTTTTCTCTTCATATTTAAACCTGTCCAACGATAAATCCAGCACCGAAGCGAATACGTTAAGCTTCTCTTGTTCCAGCAATGTTAAATAGTAAATAAGTATTACATCTTCAACCGTGTTTTCTACTAAAACTGCTGAATTACCTTTTGCGAGGTTATGAAGTTCTAACAGTTTATCTTTCGTAATAAATAACTTGAAATGGTTAAAAAGTGACCAATTAAGCCCCAAATCACCAACCAATTGTCCGGCATAACCGTTATTTTCAATAAAATCAATTTGATTTATTGAATTGCCGGTAAAATTAATATTGGGATACAAGCCGGCATTTGCCCAACTATTATTTATTTTGGCCTTTTCGGTTTCGAATGTACCTAAAACAATTCCATAATTATTTTCAAGGGCATAAGAAACAGCATTTTCAACTGTTAAATTACTTGATTGCGCATATGAATTTAATTTACAAACAATTATAAATAAAAGAATAATATATTTTACACTTCCGTTTTTCATTCCTGTTCAATACTTATGATTTATTACTATTATTCCGGTTTTTTTCGTATTGTAGCTTCCGGTTATAATTTTTCAATGCAACTTCAACATCTTCCCTGGCCGGTAAAATACCTGTAATTATATATCGTACCCCTCTTCTAAAATCGTTTAACAACATAATAATCACCGGAAAAAAGATGAGTATAAAGATGGTCCCAATTGCTACACCATAAGCCAAACTAATAGCCATAGGAATTAAAAATTGCGCCTGTACACTTCTTTCCAGTAACAAGGGAAACAAACCTACTGAGGTAGTAATGGTTGTTAATAAAATAGGCCGTAACCTTGATTTTCCGGCTTCAACAAGCGCATCTTCAACATGCATGCCCTCTATGAGGTTTCCATCATATTTTGCCATAAATATTATGGCATCATTTATTATAACACCGGTTAAAGCAATGATCCCCATTAAACTCATGAATGACAATGTTTGACCATGAATACCATGCCCCCATATAACCCCTAAAATGGAAAGGGGTATCATTAAAAGGATAATTAATGATTTTTGAAAGCTTTTGAAGTGAATGATCATTATAAATGTTATAAAAATAAAAGCAAGTGAGAAATACAAGTATATTTTACTCATTACTTCTTTTCCAAATTTTTGCTGCCCTTGCATTATGTGATTTACACCTGGAAATTGTGCTTTCATTACTGGTAAAATATCTGTGTTAATCCGTTCAATAAGTTCAATAACCGATTCCTGTGGATTAACTATTTCTGCATCTACACGGATTTCGCGCTGTCCGTTAAAACGCCTTATTGCAACCGGGCCCCTTTCCATATTATAATCAACCAATGATATCAGAGGATAATCCCCTGCCGGGGTTTTAATTTTAATTTTTTCCATTTGGCCCAATGTCAACCTGTCTGATTTGGGATACCGGACCCACACCCTTAATTCATCACGGCCTTCCTGCAATCGCTGGGCCTGTCCGCCATAGAACCCCTGCCTGACTTGTTCCATAATAATATCTTCATCCAATCCAAGAAAATAAGCCAGTGGTTTAAGTTTAATACGCACCTCTTGTTTACCCAAAGCAATATTTTCAGTAATATCCTTTAGTTCAGGCATATTATTAAGCTCTCGCATGACAAAGTCCTTGGCAAGTTCCAGTTCCTCAGGATTTTTTGACATTAAACCAATAGAAACAGGTGATCCCCAGCGGTTTCGTTCGCCAACTGTGAACTTTTGTGCTTCGGGTATAGGACCTATCTGTTGCCGCACCATCTCTGCCATTTTTAAACCCGAAATATCTTTGTTTTGAAGGTCCTTATCTTCCATATCACGTGGATAAACCCTTATTCTCCCGGCATGCGCCCCCCTTTCTTGTCCGCTAAAAGCAGATCCAAGGTCCTTAGAAACCCTCCTGATAATATTGCTGTCAAGGTTAAATACTTTCACAAGGGAATCATTTACTTCCCAAACTGCTTTCTCAATCTTGTTTAAAGCTTCTTCTGTCTGTTTTTCACCGTCACCTGGTGTAAAGGCAATATTAATCTCAAACCGGTTAAAATCAACGGTAGGAAACAAGGTTAGTTTTATATGACCACCTGATAAAATTCCCCACGCAATTAGTATCAAAAATACAGGTACACCTGCTACAGCCATACGCCAGCGTATCAACCAACGTATCATATGTTGGTATATATTATCCCGTGTCCAATCCAAAAAGTATTCAAAATATTTTTTAATCCCCCATCTTTTCTTATTTTCTTTCTTTTTATGCAATACCCAGCTTGTTCCCAAGTGTGCAGGCAAAATAAAAAAGGCCTCTACAAGAGAAAAAAGGAGGCTTGACATTACAACGATACTTACATCACGCATTATTTCCATACGTGTACCCGTCAATAATAGTAAAGGTGTAAAAGCAATTACCGTAGTTGTAACAGAAGTAAAGACTGCAGGTAATACTTCAAGTGTACCATCAACGGCAGCACGCATGGGAGGTTTACCACGTTCAAAATGCACAAATATGTTTTCAGCTATTACAATACCATCATCCACCAATATCCCGATCACGAGGATCATTCCAAACAATGAAATCATGTTGATAGATAAACCATACAAATAGCCAAAGATAAACATGGCCAAAAAACTAAAAGGTATGCCAACGGAAACCCAAAGTGATAACCTGTAATTGAGAAACATGGACAAAAAGAATACGATTAGGACAAGCCCCATTACACCGTTCTTGATCAGTAACCATAAACGACTTTTCAATATGTCGAGAAATGCACGGGCTTCATCTATTCTCACCCCATTTTCGGTTGCATTAAATTCCTTTACATATTCTCTAACATATTTAGTAATTGCAACCAAATCTTCTTCAGGAAGCTTCTCGATCCATAAGAAAACTGACTTTTTCCCATTATATTCCGATCTATTTGGTGTGTCAGCAAATTTCTTTTTCACCTCTGCAACATCCCTTATCCTTACTAAGGCCCCACTTTCATCCGCCCTTAAAATAATCTCTCCAATTTTGTCAGGTTTGGTACTTCTTGATCGCAAACGAATCAGTAATTCTTCTTCAAGTGACTTGATCTCTCCACCGGACACATCCTTGTTATTAGCTTGGATTGCCCTTATTAAATCATTAAAAGTTAAGTTATAACGTAATAACTCTTCTTCTTTTACTTCAACAGAAATTTCTAGTGGTGGAAATCCAAATACAGATAGTTGGCTAATTACTCCGGAAGCATAAAAATCTTCTTCAATTTTGTAAGCATGGTCTTTTAGAGTTTGTACATCCACATCAGCATCACCGTCCGGAACAACAGCAAGAAACATACCAGGGGCCCTTGAACGGTTCTTTGAAACAATAGGGCGTTCGGCAGCCGTAGGTAACGATGAAACACCATCTACCGCATTTTTAACTTCAGTAAGGGTCTCGTTAATGTCATACTCTCCTGTGGTTTCTATTTCAACAGATGCCATATTTTCCACTGAGGTTGAGTTAATTTCCTTAATCCCAACAATTCCACGTATTGCTTCTTCAATCCGCGAAGTAACCCCTTCTTCCATTTCAATTGGAGACGCACCAGGATAAAATACAGAAACGGAAATAAACCTGCTCTCAACCTCTGGAAAAAACCCTTTTTTTAATGAAAGTACTGATAAAATTCCTGCCAGTACTACAAAAACTATGATTAAGTTCGCATATATCGGAAATTCAACAAACCGTTCAATTATCTTTCTCATTCAATTGAATTACAACAATTTATAAATATACTATTTAGCTTCTTCTTTTTTATCTTTACTAATATTCCTTTTAGCCATTCGTTTTCTGGCCTTTTCCGAGCCGATCATCACCGCAGGGATTCCTTCACTTGCCCCAATCAAAGCTTGGGTAACAACAGTATCTCCCGAATTTACACCACGAAACAAAAGTGTTTTTTCATTCACTTTAACAATGTCAATAGTTTTTTTCACCAGCTTTCCCATTTTAATCAAGTATACTTCATTAAAATTAAAAACTGCATTTCTGGGCATTTCCATTACCCCATCTATTTGCCTTCCTTTAAACCTGGCTTCCAGGTATTGACCTGCAAGCAACTTCCTGTCATTTTTATTCAAAATTTTTATATAAACAGGTTGTGATTGTGTGTTTTCGTCTATAAAAGTTCCTTTACGGATTACTTTCCCGGTCCAAGTTTGTGATCCATCAGAAGAATTTATATCCACCTGGTCACCAACACGAACC
>JBNLCS010000422.1:0-7665 GCA_050303935.1 Bacteroidales bacterium | reverse complement strand
ATGGGAAAACCGCGATCGTTTTTTCCTGGACCCGGGACATATGTCGCCCATGTTATATTCAATTTTAGCATTGGTTGGAACAATTTCCCTTGACGATGTCGCCAACTTCCGTCAATGGGGCAGTCCAACTCCAGGACACCCCGAGGTTGATATTAAACGTGGTATTGAAAATACTTCAGGTCCACTAGGCCAGGGACATGCTATGGCTGTTGGAGCTGCTATTGCCGAACGTTTCTTATGTGCCCGTTTTGGTGAATGGATGTCGCACAAAACCTATGCTTTTATCTCAGATGGGGGGGTTCAGGAGGAAATTTCTCAAGGTGCCGGACGTATTGCAGGATTCTTGGGTTTAAGTAACCTCATTATGTTTTATGATTCGAATGATATTCAGCTTTCCACTGAAACCAATGCAGTAACAAATGAAGATACTGCCAAAAAATACGAAGCATGGGGATGGAATGTTATCACCATTGAGGGCAATAATGCAGACCAGATACGTGATGCTTTGAAAAATGCGCAAAAAGAAACGGAAAAACCAACCCTTATTATTGGTAAAACGATTATGGGTAAAGGTGCTGTGGCAGATGACGGGTCAAACTTTGAACGTCAGTGTTCAACACATGGTATGCCATTAAGTGGTGCAGGGGCTTCATATGAAAAAACAATTGCAAATCTGGGTGGCGATCCTAAAAACCCTTTCGTAATTTTTCCGGAGGTGAAAGAGCTTTATGATAAAGCCAAGGAGGAAAAAAGAAAAATAGTAGCAGCCAAAAAAGAAGAACAACAAAAATGGGAAGCTGCTAATCCGGAGTTGGCCAAAAAACTGAAATCTTTCTTTAGCAATGAGCTTCCATCGATAGATTTTGAGGCTATTTTACAGAAAGAAAATACGGCAACGCGTGGAGCATCAGCTACTGTTTTAAGTGTTTTTGCTGAAAAAGTTGAAAACATGATCGTAGCTTCTGCCGACTTATCAAATAGTGATAAAACGGATGGTTTCCTTAAAAAAACAAAAGCTTTTGCTAAAGGCGACTTTTCAGGTGCATTCTTGCAGGCAGGGGTTTGTGAATTAACCATGGGGGCTATTGCAAATGGTCTGGCATTGCATGGTGGTATTATTCCCGTTTGTGCCACTTTCTTTGTATTCTCTGATTATATGAAACCAACAGCTCGTTTGGCAGCTTTGATGCAGTTGCCTGTTAAATATGTCTGGACCCACGATGCCTTCCGGGTAGGGGAGGATGGGCCAACACATCAACCCATTGAGCAAGAAGCACAAATTAGGTTACTCGAACAACTTAAAAACCATCATGGCGATAACAGTATGCTCGTGTTACGGCCAGCAGATGCTGTTGAAACAACGGTTGCCTGGAAAATGGCCCTGGAAAACACAAAAACGCCGACTGCCCTTTTATTGTCTCGTCAAAATATTACGGATTTACCGGTTAAAAGCGGTTCAACAAGATATAAAGATGCATTGCAGTCTGAAAAAGGTGCCTATATTGTTCAGGAAGCAGATGGAAACCCAGATATTGTATTAGTAGCAAATGGATCTGAGGTTTCTACGCTTGTTGAAGGTGCTGACAAGTTGAGGGGGAAAGGGATGAAAGTTCAGGTTGTTTCTGCAATTTCCGAAGGTTTATTCCGTAATCAGGATAAATCGTACCAGGAAAAAGTGATCCCTTCAAATGTTCCTGTGCTTGGCTTAACAGCCGGTTTGCCGGTTACATTACAAGGGCTGGTTGGCCCGTTTGGTATATCCATTGGCCTCGGGCATTTTGGATATTCTGCACCTTACAAAGTATTGGATGAAAAATTTGGGTATACAGGTGACAATGTAGTTAAACAAGTTGAGATTTATTTGAAGGAATTTAAAAAGTAACATTTAGCAGTTTACCATATAAAGCCTGGTTTTACAGCCAGGCTTTTTATTGGTGATTCTGGTTTTGATACCTTGTCAGCTCTTCTGGTCATAAATTGTATAATTGTTCAATTCGATGAGTTCACGTTTATGTAGTTGCCTTCTGTTTGTAATTCAATTAAATAGTTAATATCTATCCGGTATTTAACAACGTATTTATAATATATTCGGTTATTTTCGGTTATTATTAGAAATAATAAATATGTACAAAAAAGTATATCTGGTTGCATTGTTGATTTGTGCTAATTTATCTATTACGTTTTCCCAGGAGAAATTCCAAAATAAGGAACCGGAAAAGGCTGAAACAAGGATTCTTTTCATTTTTGATGGGTCGCAAAGCATGGCTGGCATATGGGAAAGCGATAAAAAAATAAACATAGCCAGGCAAATATTAATAGGTATAGTTGACAGCCTGGAAAAAGTTGATTTTGTTAAAATGGGTTTACGTGTATATGGACATCAGAGCCCTGTGCCCCCCCAGGATTGCAGCGATACAAAACTGGAAGTGCCAATTAGCTCTCACAGTGCATCACGTATCAGGCAAGAATTGCGCTTTATTTCACCAAAGGGAACAACCCCGATTGCCCATTCATTACAATTAGGCGGAAACGATTTCCCCCCCTGTGAAAATTGTAGGAATATAATTATTTTAATAACCGATGGCATTGAAGCATGTGATGGTGACCCGTGTGAAGTTTCACGTCAATTACAAAAAAAGGGTATAACGTTAAAACCATTTGTGATAGGTATTGGCATGGATGAGGGTTTTAAGCAAACCTTTGATTGTATAGGTGATTTTTATAATGCGAACAATGAGGAGAAATTTAAACAAGTAATGGATGTGGTTATTTCCCAGGCCTTAAATTCTACAACGGCGCAGGTGAATTTGCTTGATATCAATGGAAACCCAACTGAAACGAATGTGAATATGACATTTTATGATAAATATTCCGGAAGGGTTAAACACAATTATATGCATACGATGAACCATATGGGTAATCCGGATACTATTTTACTTGATCACATGGTTACCTACCGGTTAAAGGTAAACACAATTCCCCCGGTGGTTAAAGATAGTGTGAAAATAGTTGTGGGAATTCATAATATAATTGCACTGAGTACACCACAAGGGTATTTGACGATTAAAGAAAAAGGGGGGAATACATACCGGGGAATAAAATGCATTATTAGAAAGAATAACGAAATGGAGTCGTTAAATTACCAGGAAATTGGCACCACCGATAGATATCTTGTAGGTACATACGATTTGGAGGTTCCGATTTTACCAAAGCTTTTGGTCAATGATGTGAAAGTTGATCAAAACACAACTACCATGATTGAAATACCCAGGCCTGGTATTGTAACCCTGGTTAAAACTACAGTGGGCTATGGTAGTATTTATTTATTAAATGGTTTGGAACAGCAATGGGTATGTAACATAAATACTGAAGTAAGAAATGAATCCATATTTTTACAGCCTGGTAATTACAAGATCGTGTACAGAAGTAAAAATTCCAAACAAACATTGTATACCATTACAAAGAATTTTGAAATTAAATCAGGCAGTTCTATTGCCCTTGATTTATATTAAGGGTACCTCTCAAAACCTGTTTAGTCATGAAAGTGAGCGAGAGAAACAAAGACAATACGGAAGGTGAAATATTCCGCAAGCGCAGCCATAGCTGCGTTGAGGAAAGATTTCAACTGACAACGAAGGGTTTGTTTTTCGCAGTCACTTGGAATAGAAAGAGGTTTTTAGAGGTGCCCTTAAGGGTTGAACGAAATATGTAACCTAAAATTCCATGAAATTTTCTGTGTCTTCAATATGAACCAATTTCTGTTGCCCGGTATCCATTTTCTTAATGGTTATTTTTTTAGCAGAAATCTCATTCTCACCAGCCAGTGCAACATAAGGTATATTCAATGCATTGGCATAAAACATTTGTTTCTTCATCTTTGCATTGTCAGGGTAAAGTATCGCTGATTTACCAAGTTTTCTGAGTTTTTCTATTGCCGGTAAACAGTATTTGGCTTCTTCGTTGCCAAAATTAACGAATAAAATATCAATGCTTGAAGAAACAGAACCGGGAAAACCGTTCAATTGTTCCAAAACATCGTAAATCCTGTCTGCTCCAAACGATATTCCTACCCCCGACATCCCCGGCATACCAAAAATCCCGGTAAGGTCGTCATATCTTCCACCACCACTTATACTCCCTATTTTAACATCCCTGGCTTTTACTTCAATAATAGCACCAGTGTAATAATTTAATCCGCGGGCAAGTGTAAAATCAGTTTCAACAATGTTGTTGATGGACACATGTGATAAAAATTCAAAAATTGCTTCCAATTCTTCAATTCCTTTTGGTCCGCTAACAGTATTCTCAAGATGATTTTTAAGCGTTTTTAACTTTGAAGTGTTATCCCCACCCGTTTTTATAATTTCAATAATTTTTGAAACAGCATCCTGGCTTATCTCTTTCTCCAATAATTCATCTTTCACGTTGTCTTCACCAATCTTATCTAACTTGTCAATTGCTGTGGTAATATCGGTTAACTTGTCAGCATGTCCTGTTAATTCTGCAATTCCAGCTAAAATCTTCCGGTTATTTAATTTTATGGTAACATGAATGTTTAATTGGGTAAAGACGTCATCAAGTATTTGTATGAGTTCCACTTCGTTAAACAACGATGAGCTGCCTACGATATCGGCATCACACTGGTAAAATTCCCGGTACCTTCCTTTTTGTGGCCTGTCAGCTCTCCAAACTGGCTGAATCTGGTACCTTTTAAAAGGAAATTGAATATTTGCCTGGTGTTGTACTACGAACCGGGCAAAAGGAACGGTTAAATCATACCGTAATGCTTTTTCGGTTAATAAAGGTGAATTTGTGTTTTTTTGCAGGCTTTCTGAAAAAGCTTTTGTCATCGCCTGTTTCTTATCTTCTTTGGCATCATGTGGCCTTGAATTTAATATTTTAAATAGCAACTGGTCACCTTCTTCACCATACTTGCCGGTAAGGGTTTCAATATTTTCCATTGAGGGGGTTTCAATGGGGAGGTAACCATATTTCTGAAATACATTTCGGATGACATTAAAGATATAGTTACGTTTCACCATTATCTCTGGTGAAAAATCGCGTGTGCCTTTCGGGATGCCAATATTTTGCTTTGCCATGAATACTTAATTAAAATGAGGCTGCAAAAATACAATTAAACCGCTTGATTAAAAAAATATGAGCTATTCGTTTGTAAGGTTATTCAATAAAAAATTAAGATATTCATCAACCCCTTCTTCATTTTCTTTGGGTGCCCATGTTGCAAAATTTTTATCGTCAACGGGTTGGTAGGGACCATCTTTGATTTCATAGACTACTGAACCTTCTTCAAGAGAAACAATTGTATGCCAGGTGCCAGGTGCAATTTCCACCCCTAAATTTCCCGTTTTTGTGTCTAAAATGGTTTGTTGTTTAATAGTACCCGAATTATCAAATTCAAAAACAGCCATTTTCCCTTGAAGGATAATAAAAACTTCTCTTTTATCGGGGGCTTCATGTTTATGGGGTTGTACATAACTGCCCGGGTTGATTGCATTTAACATTCGCTGGAGCTGGTCGGTATACTCTTTGTGAAAGTTATAATTCTTTCTTTTTCTGGGTGAGTGTTTTGCTTCGGATGTAATTTTTTCCAGCAGTTTTTTGTTGAGTTCTAACATAGAAAGTATTGTAAAAAAGGGGTATCCACCAAGTTTTTACAAAAGCAAAAACTTTCTGGCCTGCTTAATTCATAAATTATTCTATTCCGAATGAAAACGTATGAATTAAGCAGGCCAGATTGCCCCTATTAGTTTTGTATCTATTTTTTAGCAAGCTTTTTCAGGTCACTTTCGAGCAAGCCATCAGGCTTTTTCTTATTTATCATGTGGTAATCAAAATAATAAAAGTCAGCATCTTTCACACCAATAATAACTTTGTAGCACCTCGCATTAATCCGTGTCCCTTCAGGCCCTACCTTATGCAAAAAAACTACATTTTCGTCCTGATTGTCAATGGCCTCCTGAATTTCTTCACGTGTAACTATCCTGAATTTATAAGGGTATACCTGCTTTATCCTGGCAGCCGAGTTAATTTCTTTTGCCAGCTCATCTTCAACCAGATATAAGACTTTATCCTGGATGTTTTTGGTGTTTTTATTATAATATTCAAGCACGTTTGATGAAATAATACCCGGTTTTTCTTTTAACATCAATACATGTTTTTGGATAAACCGGACCAACGTACCCAGTTTGTAAACATATGAATCTTCATAAACCCCCTTATATGATAAAGGGACTGATACGATTTCGGGCATCTGGTTCACTCTGAATGCTTTTTTCCCCTGTAATAATTGCAAAAAGTTATAATGCGCATTCAGTTTGTCTTTTTCAAACGACACCGATGTCATTAAAAGGAATGAGTATTGAGGGTCCTGACGCTTTTCTTCAAATTCTTTGAACGAAATAAATTCATATGGTGTGATGGTCCAATGTTCTTTAATAACTTCCTGGATATTGAAATTGTATTGTAACATCGGATTGTCTTCCAGCACCACAAGTGTTTTTGTCTTAAAAAACATTTCAAGGTCCTCTTTGGTGGGCACATACGATTGTGAATGTACCTGAAGATTGAAAACGTAAATTGCAACCAGGCATATAATCAGTTTGCCCTTGTTGTACATTGATCTTTTTTTTGTATTCATAATACTGGTTTTATTAAAATTTTTATGGTATTATTTTATTTTTTGGAAAATAAATTGGATTTCGTTCGTTAAATTTTCTCAGGTAAACAAATTTTAGTTTATTTTTCTTTTTCTTTCTTAGTTCAGCATATTCGTCATATAGTTCCTGGTCTTTTACAAAAAGAGCTTCAAGATTTGGAACCGTATATTCCAGTATCTTTCCTGTACTGAAATCAATGATATATTGTTTCAAATTAGTTTGTTCATTTCTGTTACCATACCGATAATCGTAATAATTATACCTGTCGTAAGGGCTGTAATAACTAGGTGAATAATCATAGGTTGTTATATACGCAACAAAATGACAAATAGCGCCAACAATTGTAATCCTGAAATAGTTGTTGTCAACTTTTTTAAATAGAACGCCATTTTGAGAATATCCCCATATGCTTTTTGAAGGGAAGTCAAATTTTTGCCCAAAATTATCATAAAATGAAAGGGTTTCTTTATTTAATACTTCTTCAAAAAAGGTATTATCATTATAATCAACGGTTGTAAGTAGTTGTGCTTTTTTTACAGGCTTGTTGTTTTTAACTTGTTCAAAATCGAGAAAAACACCATCTGTAAACCGAAAATCAGGTGTGTATTTTATGAGTTTTGAACTATCAATATCTTGTGCATGTATATATGCAGAACAGACCAGGGTTAAAGAAATAAATAAGATATTCTTTTTCACATGAACATATTTTTAGTTAGACATATATTTTTAGTTTTCGGCAGAAACCATCCCTGTTCCGGAGGTTACTCATTTTTATTATTTTTTTCTGCTTTATTCTAAAGATACGAAGTATATAATTTTCTGCCAATAGCAAGCTTCTTGTTTATTCGTTTTACAAGTTTAAAACGATAATAATTTAGAAGAATTATGTATTTTGTCAACCTACTTCCCAAATTGGGTGTACGACAAAATTCCCTTTTATCTCAATTACCAAAAAGTGGGCATCCTGGTAGGGCTATAATAATTATTT
>JBNLCS010000421.1:0-4154 GCA_050303935.1 Bacteroidales bacterium | reverse complement strand
CCAAGAATTTTTCGCAGAGTATTTTTTTCGCGATTGAATTAACTCATCTGAGTTTTCAGTAACCATCCTGATAAGTTGCTCTTTAAATTGAGCCCGATCATTTGTTTGGTATACTAAATTAGGATCGTCAAAATTCATACCTATTTTAGTTGAAACAACTGGCAAACCAAAGGCTAAATACTGTAATATTTTTATTGGATTTCGTCGAACATTAAAATCATTGTCTTTGTATGGTATTAAACCTACATCCAGGTGAGACATGCAGTATTTTACGCCTATTGCAGGAACTGAACCAAAAATTTTTATATTCTCAGCAAGATTAGGGATAGATTCTTTAACTTCCGGAGCAAGAGGTCCTATCAGGACAATGATACTACTTTTATTTTTACAGGCTATATAATTTATTAATTCCAAACCATTCATAAAAGGCATATGGATATCCACAATAATCAGGTCGTAATGCATTGATTCAAGCTTAAAAACGGCTTCTCGTCCGTTGCGGGTTACATCAGTTTCAAACCCATTTAAGTTTAAATAATGTTCAACAGCTTTTAGCGTCATGTAATCATCTTCGCAAATAAGTATCTTCATATAGTTCCTTATTTAGCAGCCCTGAAAAATGAACATATGATGAATAAATCAGCATCTTGCAGGGTTTTTTGTTAGTTATATGTTATAATATACCTGAATAACTCAGGATTTTTGTACATCAGTACAACCTGAAATCTGTTTTTAGTTTACTTATAATGTCATGCACCAATAGGTCAACTTGGTTTATGTTTTCTCTAATTTTCATAGTTTCCGTGCTATTGGATACATTATAATCAAGATCAAATAACTCGTTAATAAGTTCTTGATTACCAATGTAGCTTGCCATATTCTTAAAGGCATGGACAACTTCTTTTAACTCTTTAAAATTACGATTAATAAAATGGCGCTTCATTTTATAAAAATTTTTTGGAGCATCATTGACAAACGTTTGAACCATGTCTTTAATAAAAAGATCATCACCCGATATCCGCCTTAGATATTCAAGGTTATATAAATTGCTCATTTTTTATCCTTTATCCAATAATCCTATAAACAAATTTATGATATTCTCTTTACATTTTATCATTAATAAAATAAATATTACCTCTAAAATAGATAAGGGTAAAATTTAGTAATAATAAATAACTTGCCTCATTTTCTTCAGTCCAACAATACATGGGGACTTTAAATAAAATAGCTGCGAAAATATGACAATTGTGATAACCTGTCAAGTATTTAAATCAGAATTAACTTTTAAAAGGAGCTAAACAGGGTTAATATAATTTATGAATGATTGGTGATGTTTTAATGAATTTTGGTATTGGGGGACACCGTTAAAGATTCTCATATTCAAACTTATACCCGATTCCTTTTATGGTAACAATGTGGTCTTCTCCAATTTTCTCACGTAATTTTCTAATGTAAACATCAATGGTACGGTCACCAACAAAAATATCGGTACCCCAAATGTAATTGAATATTTCATCGCGTGTAAAAACCTTTGACGGTTTTGAGGTAAGAAGCAATAAAAGGTTAAATTCTTTTTTGGGTAAACTAACGGGTTTTTGATCAACGGTAACTAGATATTTTTCCTGATCAATAGCTATATTTCCGAATCTTTTAACGTTTTCACTTTCAATATTTTGCATGTAATCTACATTATGGTACCTTTTCAATATAGCTTTTATTCTGCTTACCAATACTTTTGGTTTTACAGGTTTTGTGATATAATCATCACCTCCGGCGCCAAAGCCTGCAATTTGTGAGTAGTCCTCAGCCCTTGCCGTTAAAAATGTGATAAGTGTATTTTTAAGTGCCGAGTTGTCCCTTAATTTCTCGCACGTTTCAATACCATCCATTTCAGGCATCATAATGTCCAGGATAATAACATGGGGTTTTATTTCTGCGGCCATTTTTATTGCAGATTTGCCATCAGCTGCAGATTGGACATTAAATCCTTCTTTTTTTAAATTGTATGTTAAAAACTCTCTGATATCTGCTTCATCGTCAACAACCAATATGTTAAATCCATTATTGTTCATTCTGTTTAATTGTTTTAATTTAGACTAAATTTTTATTGCTGTTTTGCTTGTTAAATAATTGTTTAAAACTTATTTACTACTCTTTCTAATGAAAAAAATCAACATTAAATAAGTATTGTTTTTTACTAGAAACGAAAGTATAATATTTTCATATTAAGAATGTTAAGGTAGCTTTATTCTTAAATTAACGATAAGTCTCGGTCATATATAGAATTAACATTAATTATAGACGGATTTAAGATTAAATTTATGTAGCACCAGAATATTTTTATATTTGCATGTAAACAAAAAAAAACGTGATGGAAAATTACTTTTACATAGCTATTGTTGGGATATTATTTTTACTTGCAATATCAGATTTAATTGTAGGTGTTAGTAATGATGCGGTAAACTTTTTAAATTCGGCCATAGGTTCAAAAGTTGCCAGCTTTAAGGTAATTATATTAATTGCAGCATTAGGGATATTGGTGGGTGCTACGTTTTCAAATGGAATGATGGAAGTGGCACGGAAAAGTATTTTTCACCCGGAAAAATTTTATTTCACAGAAATCATGATCATTTTCCTGGCTGTGATGATTACTGATGTTATCTTGCTTGATACCTTTAATACTTTTGGACTGCCAACCTCAACCACAGTTTCAATTGTATTTGAATTGCTGGGATCAGCAGTAGCTATAGCACTTGTAAAGGTGAATGCCCATGGTGGTTCAGTAGGAGATTATATTAATACTTCTACAGCCATGAAAATAATTTTTGGTATCCTTTTATCGGTAGTGGTGGCTTTTACAGTTGGTATGATTGTGCAGGCATTGAGCAGGTTGATCTTTACTTTTAATTTTCAAAAAACATATAAATATTTTGGAGCATTGTTCGGCGGTTTGTCCATTACGGCAATTACTTACTTTATGCTGATAAAAGGGGCAAAAGGTACAACGTTTATTAATGATAGAACGATTACCTGGATCACGGAAAATAGAAATATGATCCTACTGTTCAGTTTTATTGGCTGGACAATACTTTTACAGTTATTTACATGGATATTTAAAACCAATATATTAAAAGTGATTGTGCTGGTTGGCACGTTTTCACTTGCTATGGCTTTTGCCGGTAACGATTTGGTAAACTTTATCGGTGTTCCCCTGGCAGGTTTCGAATCATTCAAACAATTTAGTGATTCTGGTATGGCACCAGATCTTTTTTCAATGGGTGGCCTTGCAAAGAAAATAGAAACCCCAATTTATTTCTTACTGTTTGCCGGATTCGTAATGGTGCTTACCTTGTGGATATCAAAAAAAGCAAGAACGGTTACGCAAACTTCACTTGATCTTAGCCGTCAGGACGAAGGTGATGAGAGGTTTGGTTCTTCGTTGATGGCAAGGGCGTTAGTGCGTGAGGGTATTAAATTTGGTAGTATTGTTGGTTCAATTGTACCAAAGCCTATGGCAGTTGCTATTTCAAAACGATTCGACCAGAATAAAATTGTAAAGAAAAAGAAGAAAGATAAGGTTTCATTTGATCTTGTGAGGGCTTCGGTAAATTTAATTGTTGCCGCTGTACTTATTGCCATTGGTACAGCTAATAAGTTACCTCTTTCAACTACATATGTAACTTTTATGGTTGCCATGGGGACATCGTTTGCGGATGGTGCGTGGAACCGGGAAAGTGCAGTTTATCGCATCACAGGTGTATTTACGGTTATTGGAGGCTGGTTCCTTACAGCACTTGCTGCGTTTACTACTGCTTTTGTTGTGGCACGGATTTTACACTGGCATGACTGGACCGTATTTGTACTAATTGCCGTGGCTTTATTTTTAGCTGTTCGTACTCATATAATTCATAAAAAGTCGTATGAAGCTGCTGAAAAAGAAGAAAAAGAGGAAGAAGTTAAACCAACTGATTATAAAGGTATCCTTAAAAAATGTAATCACGAAGTAAGCGAATTTTATAAATATTCTTCAACGAATATTTCCGAAGCCATAGTAGCCTTAATTGAAAACAATAGAAAACCTTTGGTTAAAATAAAGGAAGACCTTAAAAACAGTGACAAGCATCTGAGTAAAATAAAAAGAAAAGGTCATAAAA
>JBNLCS010000420.1:0-3956 GCA_050303935.1 Bacteroidales bacterium | reverse complement strand
GAATGTAAAATTAGAGGGAATATTTATGTGATTTTGAAATAAATAATTTAATATTAGGACATAGATAAGAACAAAAATATAACTTAGTATTCCATTTAACGATTAACCAAATATAATATGCTCCTTCAATTACAAGATATCAGTAAATCCTTCCGGCAAGCAGAAAGTGGATATCAAAAAGTTCTTGATAAAATCAATCTTTCCGTTAATTCATCGGAAACCCTCTCTATAGTCGGGCCATCGGGTATTGGTAAAAGTACACTGTTAAATATTATTGGTGGGCTGGATGTTCCTGATTCCGGAGAAGTCATTTTAAATGGAAAAAATATTACAGGATTAGGAGATAAGGAGTTATCTGCAATCAGAAACAGCGAAATTGGTTATGTATTTCAAATGCATTATCTTCTTCCTCAGTTTAACGTGGTAGAAAATATATTAATACCAACCCTGGCATCTGGTAATAAAAATAATAAAAAGCTACTGAATGAAAGGGCTTTTCATTTGTTGGAGAAAACCGGTTTGGCTGACCATAAAGGTAAATACCCGGGGCAAATGTCGGTTGGTGAATGCCAACGAGTAGCTGTGGTACGGGCTTTAATTAATTCTCCAAAATTGCTTTTAGCCGATGAACCGACAGGGGCCCTGGATGAAAAAACAGCAGACCGTTTATCTGACCTTTTACTTCAAATTAATAAAGACGAAAATGTAGCCTTGATAGTTGTTACGCACTCATTGGAACTGGCTTCAAAAATGGAACGTAAACTTCAAATTAAACAAGGTAAACTACATGAATAAGTTCACGCTAATACGAAAAAGCATACTGTATTTTTGGAAAATTAATGTAGCATCCATACTAGCTACGGCATTAAGTGTGGCAATTATAGCCGGTGCGCTTATTATAGGGGATTCTGTTAAATACAGTCTTGGTGAAATAGCAGTACAACGTTTAGGAAAAACTGCTTTTGTAGTGGATGCCGGGGATAAACTTTTCACACAAAAATTGGCTTATTCCATTTCACAAGAACTCAACGTGAATACAACCCCACTTTTTCAGGCACTAGGAATGGCTTCAAAACCGGGAGGGGAAATCGCAACAAATAATGTCCGGGTAAACGGCATTGATAGTTCTTTTATGACTTTTGCACCTTCAAAAACCCTCCTTGAAAAACTCTCATTTGATGAAGTTTATATTAATACCAAACTGGCTCAAAAATTGGAGGTTGATCCCGGTAGTTTAATCTTGCTTAAAATCAGGAAACATGAAGATGTACCTTTGAATAGTCCTTTTATCAGTACTGAACAGCGTTTCGTTTCAGTTTTTGTCACGGTGAAGAGCGTACTTACTGATGAGCAATTTGGACGTTTTAGCTTGCGAAACGATCAGGTTAGCCCCTATAATGTATTTATAAATATACAACAGCTCAACGAACTCATGCAGCAGAAAAATACTGCCAATACCATCCTTATTGAAGAACAAAAGGGACTGAATATTTCCCATTTGCAACATGTAATAAAAAAAGTTTGGAAACCTGCTGATGCTTCGTTATCTGTTAAAAAGATTAAAGGAAATGACCTTTTTGAAATTCAAAGCGACCAGATATTCATGGGCCGTTCGTTAATCAAGGGGGTACAAAACACATTTGATAGTACCGATTTAATTTTCACCTATTTGGTAAATGAAATAGCTTTTAACACAAAAACAACACCTTACTCGTTTATTTCAGCAATTCAATCGTTAAACCTTTCTAGTAACCAAATTATTATCAATAAATGGCTGGCTAACGACCTGAAAGTATCAAAAAACGATACGGTTACGGTAAAATATTATGTGGTTGGCCCTTTACGAAAACTGGCAGAGAAATCGAGAGCATTTGTCGTAAAAGATATAACCGGTTTCGAAGGGTATGCTTCTGATCGCACTTTGATGCCAATTTTTCCAGGTTTGGCCAATGTGGAAAATTGCCGTGACTGGAATGCAGCAGTCTCCATTGACCTTGAAAAAGTAAGGGATAAAGATGAAACCTACTGGGACAAATACGGCGGGACCCCTAAAGCGTTTATTGCAATTGATGCAGCACAGGAAATGTGGGTAAATGAATTTGGAGCAGCTACAGCCATTCGTTTTGTCTCGAACTCCGGACAAGCTGATCGTTTGGGCGCTGAATTGTTAAACAAGTTAGACCCTATTGACATTGGTTTACAAACTATACCTGTGAAAGAACAGGGCGAAACAGCAGCCGATAATTCAGTGGATTTCAGTCAGCTCTTTTTAGGCATGAGCTTTTTCATTGTTGTTGCCGCATTGTTATTAACCACATTATTTTTTCATTTGAATACCGAATACCGTAACAAAGAAATAGGATTTTACCAGGCAGCAGGGTTTACCAGGAAAAGCATCAGGCAAACTTTTTTTACTGAAAACCTTATGGTAGTTCTTATAGGAGGGGCTATCGGTTTAGCGGGGGCTGTGGGGTATAACAAGCTTCTTTTAAAAGCCATAAATACTGTATGGCTTGATATGGTAAAAACAAATATCCTATTTATTAAAATTAACCCGGAAAGTTTGGCTATTGGATACATATCCGGTACGCTCTGTGCCTTGTTTACATTATATTTTTCAATAAAAAAGAAGTTTAAAAAGAACATTGTTGATTTACAGAAAAATTCCGGATTATACAGTATATCAAATAATTATGGCAAAGGGAAAATAAACAAAATTGTTTTTTATACAAGTATACTTGCAACATTGATATTAATAGTAATTTTTCTGTTAGAATTAATTCCTGATAGTAGCCTATTGTTTTTTTTATCAGGAATGCTGCTTTTGATTACAGGCATTTCAGGGTTTAACCTTGTTTTAAATAGTAATGTTCTCCGTATAAATATTAATAGATTTTCGCTTGCGAGGTTATGCTTGACAAATCTGTTAAAAAATAAAAAACGTAGCTTATTGATTGTATCAATGTTGGCAATAGGGGTTTACCTGGTTGTTTCAACAGGGGCAAACCGGCAATATATGATTGTTGATGAAAATAATCCGAAATCTGGGACTGGTGGTTTTCTTTTTTATGCACAAACAACACTTCCGGTAATTGAAGATTTAAACATGCATGAAAACAGGTTAAAACATGGAATTGAACGTGCTGATAGCTTTGGTGTGGATATACTTCAATTAAAAATGTTTGAAGGGGATGAAGCTAGTTGTTTTAATTTGAACCAGATAAAAAAACCACGGTTGTTGGGTGTTGATTGTCAAAAGCTGAATGATAAGAACGCGTTTTCTTTTGCTAAAACGATTGATGGTGTTGAAAAGAACACACCATGGCTCGCACTTAAAAAAGTACTGGGAGAAAATACATTTCCTGCGATTGCTGATCAAACAGTTATTCAATGGAGTTTTGGAAAAAGGGTAGGGGATACACTTTTTTTTCAAAAGGAAAATGGTGACACCATAAACCTTATATTGGTAGCAGGTTTGCAGAATTCTATTTTCCAGGGAAATGTATTAATTGACAATTCTGTTTTTCGTTCGCTTTATCCTTCAGTACCTGGTAGTAACGTTTTTTTGATTAATGGCAAATCAGCAAACAAAGAAGAAATTAAACAATTGTTTAGTCGTAATTTCAGAGACTACGGAATTGAAATAACAAGTGCCACAGAACGGCTTCTTTCATTTTATTCAGTTCAAAATACATATTTGAATATTTTTGTATTGTTAGGTGGAATCGGGTTAATTATAGGCACATTAGGAATTGGGATTTTAATTTTCAGATCGGTACTCGAGCGTAAATACGAATTGGGTATTCTTAGGGCAATTGGGTATAAAAAAATGAGTGTATTAAAGATCATTTTAACTGAAAACACAATTTTATTATCAGTTGGAATAGTTATTGGAACACTATCCTCTGTTATCAGTACCATACCATCGTTTCTTAATGCCGGCACTCAAATACCAA
>JBNLCS010000419.1:0-7921 GCA_050303935.1 Bacteroidales bacterium | reverse complement strand
ATCAACCCAGCATAGGTATGATGAGAGGTACTGCAACAGATCTGGATATTCAAACCAAACAGATATTAAAAACAAAAAAACTTGGTGCTGAAATCCTGGCCAATAACTGTGGGCAAACTGTTGAACAAATATTAAAGGATTTTGACCGTGACTATTGGATGAATGCGCAGGAATCAGTTGACTATGGAATAGTTGACGGGGTATATAAATTTCAGTAGTCTGTAATATTGGTATTCCATAAGGTTTACAGTGATAGTCATGTATTTTTATGAACGTTTTGGCTGTTTAATGAAAAAATAATACATCCGGATGCCTCAAAATTTCTTTGAAGACAGGGTATTTGAAAAATTTGTTGCTAAAATTAAACCATTGGAAAAAGGCGTTTATGAATGTTGCATTTTTGATCAATGCGATTTGTCTAACGCTGATCTTTCTGGAATACATTTTATAGAATGTGAATTTAAGGGATGTAACACAAGCAATTCAAATATTACGGATGTAGTTTTCAGGGAAACTACATTTAAGAATTGCAAAATGCTTGGAATGGATTTTAGCACATGTAGTGAACAAGGGGTGATATTTACTTTTGAGGATTGTCAGTTGGACCATTCGATTTTTCAAAATACGGATATAAAAAGTACTCTTTTTAAGAATACCCAATTAAAGGAAGTTGATTTTACCGGATGTAATTTGACCCGTGTAATATTTAGTGAGTGTGACCTTATGGATGCTACCTTTGAAAATACTAACCTTACAAAGGCAGACCTCCGTTTAGCATTTAATTTTACGATAAATCCTGAATTAAATATTATTACGAAAGCCAAATTCACCTTGTCCGGCCTTTATGGTTTACTAAAGAAATATGATATTGAGATAGAATAGGGGCCGGATAAATTTTGTTAGTTAATTGTAAATATGACTGTGATGGGAATTGGCATCTTGTTCAATTTTTTTTACTGAACTGTCCAAATGGTTTTGCAACCATGTTCTTAAATATGTATAGACCCTGTTAAAGGTTGATAAGGTTAAATTGTTCAATTCATATTGCAAACGTTGTATTTTTTTTGCAACATACTCATATTCTGACAAGTGTTCTTTTAAATTTGAAGAATTATTGTTAACCAGGAGTTTTTCCATCGTATCAAAATGAATTACAATGTAATCCAACAACCCTTTTGTAATCGCTAGCATCACCTTTTTTTCTTCGCCATCTTTTAGGGCATCATAAAAAGTATTGATGTAACGTATCAATACCTTATGCTGTAAGTCAATTTTTTTAATTCCTGTTTCATATTCCCTAGACCATACTATTTTTTCCATACCTGGTATTTTTAAGTTAAAAGCTAATTAAAATATAATACAAGTTACTACATTTAAACTCTGAAAGTCAAGTAGAAAGCATAAAAAATAAGTTAAAAATTAAAGGGGGCCAAATGCGTGGACATACATGGCAACCTTACAAAAAAAACTGTTTGTTGAAAGGTACATTGTTATTTGAAAGTTACTTAAACATAGTTTCTTTCAAATGCGTGTCAATTAAATATATATAGCGAATGGACTGTTATTATTTGGTTGTAAGGAACAACTTTGCGATTGTACGAAAGTAACTTGCCCATCGTGATATGAGACTGCTAAAAAATCAAATAATCAATCTCAGCACCATACACGCATGTAGAAACATATTTTACGTTATGTACCTGATAAGTTAAATCACCATTAGATATTCTAATTCCCATCAATAAATTCTTTTTTTTATTTACAGGGGTTTTTAAACTCAAAATCATACATATATCTTCATCTTTAAAATCACGTATTTCTTCATGGTTGTTTACATTATTGTATCTGATTTTTGAGTTTATAAGAATTCCATATCCCAAACCAAATTCTATCATATAATTTCTATTTGAAATTGTAAAATCATATCCAACCAATAAGGGTATAACCATATAGTTCAGCCTAACCCCTACTTCACTATCATCCTTTTCATTATAAGCATTTCCTTTTTGAGCATATCGCATTTCAAAGGTAGTATAGATCCTTTCATGAAATTTCTTCTGAACGAATATTCCGGCACTCATAGCCAAGTAGTTTTTCGAGTTCAGGAACATGGGTTCTGCCCCAAAAAATAATGAAATATTTGGATTTATTAAAAAACCGCCAATAAATTCCTGCCCATGAGATTTTACCTCGATAAATAAGCAAATAAACAAAGATAAAATTTGAATTTTTATACGGTATCGAAGTTTCATAGGTGAGTTTAAAATATGGATACTAAAATAACAATTCTAAATCAATTCAAAATAATCATAATCTTGTTTTCAGGTTAGGATGTAATTAGTAAATTTTATCCCAGATTTGTCATTAAGGGGCACGACCTAATAGCAAGTGTGAAGACTGGAAAAGTTGAGTTCCATCATTTACGGGATAAATTTAATAAAGAAGTTGGTGTTTTCTTACTGAAACTATGTAAAAAAATTAGATCACAATGTAAAATCTATTTACAATAATACGATTTTTGTAGTTCATAAAAAGCTTATTTTCAGTATAAAACATATATTGGCATTATTCATGTTATCATTTTGGAAAAAAAATAAATCCAATATGAGAAAGATACCCTTACTATTTATGGTTATTAATTTATCTGCAATTTTAAATGCACAAATTAATGCGATTGATACAAGCCCTAAATCAAAAAACTGGACAGAATTTAATCGTCACGTAAAATTTGCAAACGATATAATACATTTAGATGCAAATGCAAATGATGGATTGTTATGGCTGAATAATTCCAATTTTGAAAATGGTACAATTGAACTTGACATTAAAGGTTTAAATAAACCGGGACAAAGTTTTGTTGGCCTGGCCTTTCACGGAGTTGATAATAATACGTATGATGCTGTTTATTTCAGGCCATTCAATTTTCAGAATCAGGAAAGGAGCAGTCATTCAATGCAGTACATATCCATGCCAAAATATGATTGGAAAGTTTTAAGGGACGAATTTCCCGGAAAGTATGAAAACAAAATTGAAAACTCACCGGATCCGTTAGAATGGATACATACAAAAATAGAGATTAATTATCCAAATGTGAAAGTATATGTTAATGGATCAAGTACCCCTGACCTGGTGATTGAACAAATAAGCCAACAAAAATCCGGTATGGTAGGTTTATGGGTTGGTAATGGTTCTGAAGGATGGTTTAAAAATGTGAAAATCGTTACAAATAAATAATCCCGGATTTGTCTTTTGAAGGAACGGCCTAATGGCAAGTTTTAAGGCCGGAAGGTTGAATCTGGGGTTAAGGAGAAAACCATCTTTTCAAATCTTTGTGATGTTGACAATCTTTTAAGGCTTCAATTATACTATGTTTATAAACCAGTCTGATCAATAAATCACCCCAACCAATCATGGTTATCCTTATAAAATAAAACAATTAATCGTAGAATAACCGTATATATACGGATAACTAACGGAAGCTAACGTTTTTGTTATTGATTATTAATGTTTTGTTAAAATTCTCAGGTTAAATTTTCAAGAGAATATTGTATTTTGTGGGTGCGTTTATATAAGAGTAGCTTGCATTAAGGAACGAAAACGATACTACATAGTCTATTAAGTGAATTATTAAAATTAATACTATGAAAAAACGGATTTTTTATTTCTTAATGTTCACCTTATTGATAACGATATCATCCAAAGGACAAGATTTTGCACCAATTGGAGCAAAGTGGTATTATACGGAAAAATTTGCTTTCTCAGGTGATATATCTTATTTATGGATTGAATCAGTTGGTGACACTATTTTAAAAGGAAAGAAGTGCAACATTCTTGAAAATAATGCAGAATTTGCGTGTGGATTTTCTAATAAAAAAAATTATGTATACTATGAGGACAGTGTAGCGTATTTTTATGTTTCACGAATAGATACATTTCAAATCCTTTATGATTTAAATGCTAAACAAGATAGTACTTGGACTATTGTTTTTGGGATAAATGATGAGGATTCAAAACTTGATACATTTTTGGTAAATGTTAATTCTGTAAGTAGTGTGACGATAAATTCAAAAAAACTTAAAAAATTAGATGTTTATTATGAATCTCTTAATCTTAATAGCTGGAATTCAGGATACAATGGAGAAATAATTGAACGTATAGGTGATAAAAATTTTTTGTTTAATTTGACAACTTTATCTGGACAAGTTTGTGATGGAAACTATTCAGAGGGATTGAGATGTTATCAGGATAATGAATTAGGATACTATTCTACAGGAATAGCTGATTCATGCACATATACATATGACTGGGTTGGGATTAAAAATCAAAATTCAAACTACGATATTAAGATTAGTCCAAATCCAACATCTGACTTAATAACGATAACAACGAACATTCAAAAAGATTATGAGATAATTTTAATAAATATAACAGGACAATCTGTTTTTGAAAACTATGTAACTGGAGATTATCAACTTGATTTATCAAATTATGAAAATGGAATTTATTTTATATTAATTAGAAATAAGGATAATTGTCTTTATAAAAATAAGATAATTAAAAATTAACGCAAGCTAATACCGGGTCATAGCGCATGCCACCCCATTTGGATAATTTACTGCAAAGCGATACATTAGTGCAAAAAACGGGCGTTTGGTGCGGGCGGATAAGAAAGGCGGCACGGTGCTATACCCGAAAACGTTGTTGCAATAAAGCTAAAAACACATGCACGAAACATGAAAAATTTAAAAATTAAAACACTATTATTACTGATAGTTTTAGGATTAATTAGTTGTGAGAAAAATAAAAATCCTGAAATAAATATTATTTATCCAATTGACAATTCAAATATTGGAACATGGGTTGACAATGAGATACTGGTTGATTACAACGATAACGATGGACAGGTTATCTCGATTCAGATTCAAATTGATGATTCCTTAATTTATTTCGGGGACAGTTTGATTGATTCTTACACTTGGGATGCCACTAATATAAAAAAGGGACAGTGTTTATTGACGGTAATCGTGACAGATGATGACAATGATAAAACTCAAACTAGCATTACAATTAATCTCGTTGAATCTGGATATTTCGAAGACGAACGTGATAATCAAAAATATAAATGGATAAAAATTGGAGAACAAACATGGATGGCAGAGAATTTGGCTTATTTGCCAAAAGTTTTCCCTTCAGGAATTCAAATTATGGATAATCAAAATCCAGATAGTCTTTATCCGCTTTATTATGTTTACAATTATCAGGGAGAAAATGTACATGAGGCCAAATTAACCGAAACATATATTAATTATGGAGTCTTGTACAATTATTCAGCATTAGGTTCTATCCCAAAAGGTTGGAGAATACCCAGTATTGATGATTGGAATACATTAATGGAGTATTGCAATTTCGATACAAAATCCTTAAAATTTCAGCATGATTGGAAATATGATAAAAACGGAAATAATTATTATGGACTTTCTATAAAGCCTGGTGGGGCAAGATATGCATCAAATGTGGGATTTGATAATATTACATCGAATGGAAAATTTTGGGCATGTAATGATGATAAAAATTCACCAAGTGTGATTGATTTTCATTTTAATAGTGATTCAGCATTAATTTATGTGACTGATGAATATATGGGATATTCTATAAGATGTATAAAAGATGAATAGCCATCTGCCAATATCAGGTAATATCGCATTGTGCCCCTCGTTTTAATGAACTTTAGAAATCCACGTCCTCTGGGCGTGGTCATGTTTGAAGGGCTATGCCTGTTACTGGATAGAGGAATAATGGAAAAGTGGGATAATGGAAGGGAATGTATTAAATGCATTTCCTGACATTTCATTTCAATATTCCAATATTCCATCATTTCAATTTATGATTGTGAAGCCCTATGGGTTTTAATTAAAGCCACCTTCTTTGAGGGTGGATTCTTTACTAAACTAGAAAATGACAGTCCTGAATAGTTTAAGATGAACGTATGCTGAGGTTCATACTAAGAAGGTTAATACCTCCCTCCATTAAAACTTCTCCATAATCCCATTATACAAGTATTTATAACATCAATTTCCCCCATTATTACCATACGAATTTTGATTAAAACACACTATATAACCCTTTCTTCCAATGAAAAAAGCCGTTCTTCCAACCCGTTTTTCGCGTTCTTCCATCAAGTTTTACCCCTCTTCCATCTTTTTTCCAAACCTTTCCATGTTTTTTTTGAACACAACAGACGGTATATCCCTTCCTGGCATGGGTAATTCGTGTTGGGTCAAAAACAAAATGACGCATCTAACCAAATGGGAAATGTCAATTAGATTTTTCTAATGACATTTTTGGGACAATTGCAGGTTCTTTTTATAATAAAAAAACACCCGGGAACCCGGGTGTTTCATAATGGTTTGGTTTTGAGAGGCAGGTCCGTTTATTTAAGGTTTGGATTAGTCACTAACTATACACGGACCTTGACAAGAAGGGCAGTTGTTTATTTTTTAAATAGCTTATTTATATAAGTATTAGTTTGGTTATCAATTTTAACGATATAATACCCTGTTTTCAATTCTCCAATATAGGTTTCGTTAAGGTTATTAAACTTGGTAAGGACCACTTTCCCCTGCAGATCGTATATGGTAAGTTTTAATGCATGGTCAGTATTTTGTACATAAATAATGTCCGAAGCCGGGTTTGGATATATCGTAATTTGATTATCTTTTAATTGGTTTATTTCGGTTTCAGTATTTAAATGTACTGTTAGGTTTACCTCCAAAATACTTTCCCCACCCCGGTCATCTGAGGCATGTAAAGCAATCTGGTAATTACCGGCATCATCATCTCCCGGATTAAAGCTTAAGTTCATGGTGTTCTCATCATAATCGATCCATATTGGTAATTCATTTTCATCTAACAGTGATGCAACTATTTTTATTGTGTCGCCATCAATATCATTTACCAGATATCCGGGGATTTGGTAATCCATTGTTTCCCCTTCGGTCATTTCAAGGGCGATTTCACCAAATATCCATTGAGGCGGACGGTTTGGTAATTTTTTTCCATTTATAACATCAAAACCATAGGTGCCATCGTGATTGTCAAAAAATACTTCATTATCATTTGATACACGGTCGTAAATATCAAGAAAAGTTATGGACCATCTACCATTTGAAGCATTTGCAGGTATTACCAGGCTGTGTTTGGCTGTGTATTTATTTCCTTCGTTGGTGATATCCCATTCATCCAGGTACAGCTGAAAATATTCAACTCCATGCAAATTTTGGAGAGTTAAAAATATAAAACCAATTTCATTTTCTTCTTCAATATTTAAAGTAATATCTACCGTATCGCCTGGCTGCGCTTCTTCTTTTGAAAATATGGCCCCTTTAAAAACAGGAGGGGTACGATCTCCATTATGATCGTTTTCAACAATAAATTGATATTCTTTTTCTTCAAAGTATTCCTCCATACTATTTCCGGCCGAATCATTTGCCATAACATAAAAGAAAGTATACTTCCCGGGTACCAGGTCATTTGCTTTTACCATTGAGGTAAAAGAGTTGTTATTTCCCCGTTCGGGTATGAAAAATATTTCGTCAATACTAAGGTCAATATTGGGTATATTAAAGCTATTTTCGAATTCCAGGCTAAAAATTACAAAGCCTTCATTAATTCCGGTTAAATCATCTTTGATAAATGCAGTTAACCAAATGGTGTCATTTTTCTGTGCAATTGCCGAAAATATCTTTAACGAATCAAGTGACGGAGGTGTATTATCAAATATACCATTGTTTTTTACATAATAGTAACCTTCTACATCGGGTGAAGTATAGTTCTGGGCAATATCAGACAGACCATATATTCCATAATGAATGTCCCCTTCTTTTTGATGTTTATTTACAGGTATTTTCAATTCAAATGTTGAATC
>JBNLCS010000418.1:0-3302 GCA_050303935.1 Bacteroidales bacterium | reverse complement strand
AGATGAAATTAATATCCAGGCAAACAGGATAAGTACGATTACGAAAGGAACCCCAAAACTCATCCAACTTCCAAAGCTGATCGCACTATCGCCTGTAAGGTATTTCAACGCGATTGCATTGGGCGGCGTACCAATAGGTGTACCTATTCCTCCAATGTTTGCTGCTACCGGAATGCTTAAGGCAAGTGCTGTTTTACCCTTATCATTTACCGGAAACAAGGCTAATACAGGGGTTACAATTGATAACATCATAGCTGTAGTGGCTGTATTGCTCATAAACATTGAAAAGATTGCCGTAATGATCATAAGCCCTAACATAACCGTTTTGGGGTTCTTACCAAAAGGTTTAAGCATGATCCGCGCCAGGTTTTGATCCAACCGGTACTTTGTTGCTGCCATAGCCAGGAAAAAACCTCCCATGAAAAGTAAAATAATGGGCGATGCAAAAGTTGCAAATATTGACTTGTATTCAAGTAAATGACCAAAGTTTTCTAATCCGTTGTCTTTTGTAAACAGCACAAAACCCTTGTCCGAAAGCATTATCAGTTCAAGAACAATGATTAAAACCGATGTTGCATATATCGGTATTGGTTCAAGTATCCAAAACAAAGCAGCCATGAAAAACAAAGCCACTACTCTTTTTTCAATAATCGTTATCCCTTCTATTGGGAAACGATCAAGGGGTATCAACAAAATTACCAGGGGAATTATAATTGAAATCAATAATTTGATATGCTTCATTGTATACTAATATTTATCTCAGTCCGTTTTCTTCCATTTTCCACCATTAAAAGAAGCAGCAAAATTATTAAGTTTTAAAGATAAAAAAAAGCCAAGTATCCTTTTATTTTTCACAATATCAGATGTATACAATATCCATAATGGTACAAATGGTTAAACTGTTTTAGGTTGGGCATAACAAATGAAGGGCAAAAAAAAAATATTACTGGTTATCAAGTGTTAGTTGAGGGCTTTACGTGTTGGAATGAACAATAAGGTGTTCAGACGTATCATAATGTGTTAGGATGGCATTAGCATATATCAGGAAGACCTCTGGGCTGCAAGTTGCTGTTATAATTTTATTTAAACATGATTTTTTACGGTTCAATATAGTGGTTTGGCGATTCAGCAATTCTGTTTTTCATAAGGTTGTTCATTGAATTTATTTTGGAGCATTAAATGTTTAACCAAAATGAAATAATATGAAAACAAATTATTTAACAATTATTGCTATAGCTGTTAGCTCGATATTTTATTCCAATTCTTTGCTTGGTCAGAAGAAGAATGAGCATATGAAATTTCTGGAAAACCTTCCTAAAAATCTCGAATTGGTTGAAAAATCACCTCAAAAATATTTAGTAACCACTGAATTATTCAATAGGGATATTTATGGGGATTTATGGAACAAGGTTAAAGTAACAGGTGAATATACAAGAGGGCTAAAAGATGGTTATGTTAAATGGGACCATGTTTTTATTGCGCATACAAATAATCAATCTGAAGATTATATTGATAATGTAAAACAAGACTACATGGAGAACCTTACTTATGTCCCCTCATCGGATGTTTTAGAAGAGTCGTTTTTTGAGAAATTTGAAAATAACATTGATAACATTGTTGCCAGAAATTTAATCTGGGATATGAAGGCAATAGAAGGGTATGCATGGGATTATTTTGATTCATTGCAATTAAACAAAATATTTATGGTTTCGGATGTTAAGGGAGATTTCGATATGACTGGTTTTTTGGGAACCTATTATCAAACAAACATTGAATTGACCTGGTTGGGAATTACCAGGATGAACAATAAACTTTGTGCTATTATTGAATACAAGGCTATGGATAACAAATTCAATTTTCATCTTGATACCATGAAATCTAAAGGAAGTGATATGCATGTAGGTAAAATTTGGGTTTCTTTTGATAATAAACAAATAGAATATGCCGAAATATATAGTAAAATAGCACAGGAAATGGAGATAGAAGGGTTATCTGATAAAATGTTGATGAATTCAAAGCGAATATTTAAACTGGAAAGAATTAGATAGTTCTTACCCGAACCGAGTTTACAAACTTTGCTAAACTAAAACTCTGTGTCAGATAAGAAAATACCAAATTCAAGGATTACTCCTATTGGTCGTGAGTTTTGCTACGCTACTTAACGAAGAAGTTGGTGTTTTCTTACTGAAACTAAGAGACTGTTTAAAATTCGTTTTTGGAATTTTTTATAGTGTATTTTTGTTCCAGATGAGGCGGATTTGATACGAACCGAACGAAGAGAGCTCACGAGTTTACGAGTAATAGCATTGACTATTTAAAGAAAATCCAACAAAATATGGGACAAAAAGACGCACCTGTCTGCCGACATAGGCAGGTAAAAAAACTTAAGGATGAAATTTAAACAGTCTCTAAAAAGATAATAATTATTTTCAACGTTATGAAAACCGATAAAATAAAATATTGGTATCTCCAACAAGGTATAACCGTTCATATAAAGTTGTTTTTTATTTGTATTATTTCTGGAATCGCCTGGGGATATATTAACAATATTTTACAGGATACTATCCAATTAATTGGCGTATGCATAATAATGTTTTTCGATTTGGAAATTGTTCGTTTGATACTCCGCTGGTATAATAAACGAAATAAAAAATATGTGAAACAGTTACTTGAATCAAATAATATAAAAAGGGTAGTATGGATCAATCTTGCAGAACTATTGCTCTTTTATGTTCTTTTAACAGCAACAAATACCTTTGGAGTGATACTATGGGTAACTATTCTGCATCTGGTAAAAGGCTTTGGTTTTCCGGATATTGCACAGATTGTATTTGAAAGCCAAATGATAGTCCAGGTTATAAAGGCTACCGCTATTGCACTCATTTTAACCGTGCCTGTATTTTTATTTCTAAAATGGGTGGAGGCCGTTAAAAACGAATTCAAGTTTAAAGAGCAAAACCTGATATTTCAAAACGAAACTTTAAAGAATCAGATTAATCCACATTTCCTGTTTAATAGTTTAAATACCCTTTCTTCACTTGTAAATACAGAAGCAGAAATGGCCGGGCAATTTATTGCGAAGCTATCGGTAATTTACCGGTATATTCTTGAGAACAGTTCAAAATTAAAAGTACCTCTCAAGGAGGAAATAAATTTTATTCGAGATTATTATTATTTGCATCAAATTAGAAGTGAGGGCAAAATAAAACTTAAGATTGACATTCGACGTGAAGAATATGAATACAATATTATACCAATATCATTACAATTATTGATAGAAAATGCCATAAAACACAATATGG
>JBNLCS010000417.1:0-4428 GCA_050303935.1 Bacteroidales bacterium | reverse complement strand
CATCCCCATATCAGGCCTGGCAAGGCCTGCATTTATCAATTAAATTAAGGGAAGAATTATATAGTATCTACAGAAATGGATACAGAGAGCGAACTACCTGGATAATCGGCCATAGTAAAATTAAATTGAGGGTTTAAATTACAAACTAGGCAGAAACACCAATATAATGGCTGTTTACTAAAAAGTGCACCCAGATACTTGCTGCATAACCCAGGGCAATGGCCCATGTCCATTTGAGATGTTCAAAAAAAGTATAGATACCTCTGGCCTGCCCCATGACGGCAACTCCTGCAGCTGAACCAACTGACAATAAGGAACCACCGGTCCCTGCCGTCAACGTCACCAACAACCATTGAGCCGTATCCATATCAGGCAACATCGAAAGTACGGCAAACATGACTGGTATATTGTCAATCAAGGCAGATAATAAACCGACCAGAACGTTTGCTGTCGTTGGTCCTAAATCACCGTACATTAATTCGGACAACATTGTTAAATACCCCATTGTACCCAAACCACCAACACAAAGAATAACACCATAGAAAAACATCAAGGTATCCCATTCCGCGCGGGCCAGTTTTTTAAAGATATTAAAATCCTCTTCCTTTTTTTCCCTGTCACCAAAGTATTCAACACCCAAAGCCCCAGCACCTGTATCCGCCTCAGGACAATTGGCGTTTCTATATTTGATTTTCATTTTCAAAAAATAACCAAACAATTTCAGAAACCCTAACCCGGTCATCATGCCCAACACAGGGGGCAAGTGCAGGTAATTATGTGCACATACCGCCATAATGATAGTTAGAATAAAAAGAGCAACGACAATAATGGCACCTTCTTTTAAATCGACTCTTTCATCAAGCACATTTGGTTTTTCATTCGAGACGAAAAACGACATGATTGCTGCAGGAATCAACCAATTGACAATTGCAGGAATCAACAGAACAAAGAAAGTTTGAAAATGAATCAAGCCTTTTTGCCATACCATCAGGGTTGTTATATCACCAAAAGGACTAAATGCACCACCGGCATTGGCGGCAATAACAATATTGATACAAGCAAGAGAAATAAATTTTATATTAGTACCACCCACTGCCATGGCAACGGTAGACATTAATAAAGCTGTCGTCAGATTATCGGCAACCGGTGATAGCAAGAAAGATATCCCGCCCGTCATCCAGAAAATTAAACGTAGAGAAAATCCTTGTGACACCAGCCATGAACGTAACTTGTCAAATACATGCCGGTCTTCCATTGTATTAATGTAAGTCATAGCTGCCAAAAGAAACAGGAACAACTCACCAAACTCCAAAAGGTTATGTCTCACCATAATCTCTGCAGTATGATCATCACCGTGTTGAGAATAAACTATTGCCACCAAAGTCCAGATGATACCGGCAGCTACCATCACCGGTTTCGATTTACGCATATGGATCTGTTCTTCAACAACAACCAGACTGTAAGCGAGACAGAATATGATGACACAAACTATACCGGCCCAATGTGCTGTAAAATCCTTTAGTTCCACACTACCTTCAGCAAAGACAGTAACTGGAAATAAGAATAGAAGTAATAATATAGGTGTGCGTTGTATATATGTTTTCAAATTCATCACTGAAAATCCCGTTTTTTCCTTATATTTATATGACTTTATAAAATCAAAAACCTTAAGCTTTAAGATTTTGTACAAAAACACTCTCTCTTTGCTATATAAAAAAACCAGTCAACATTAATTTTCTGCAGTATACATAACATCTTCCAATAGACGTTTTCTTCCTGGCAAACTAACCAGCTCATCTATTATATAATCAATTCTTTTTTGTAAATTATTAAACATAGTACTGGTTTTAACCCCGCCCTTATTATTTTCTAAATTACAAATATCATCAGTCAACTCATTTATGAAATCACAAAGGGCACTAACTTTTTCATCTTTATTATCGACTGTCTGTTTTATTATATCTTCAAACTGAAGATTTCTTATAGCAACAATAATCATGTCAGAAATGCCTTGATTAACCATAGTCGTTTTTTTAACCAATTCATCTATATAAGATTCCAGTTCTGAAACATAACTCATCATTTGTTTCACATTACTTGTACCAGACATGACTTTAGGCACGTCTGTGCTTTCTATGCTACCTGCTAAATCACGAGCTTTAATAAGCCAACTTTGAACTTCTATTAAGAAAGTCCTGATTTCCTCATTTAATTTATTTGACGTAATTGAAAGACTCCTGATTTCATCAGCTACAATGGCAAATCGACGACCAGCCTCTCCAGCACTTGCAGCATCTATGGCTACATTCAGGGCCAATAAATTACTTCGGTCAGAAACCTGTTTTAATTCAGCAAGGAAATTAAAAATAGATTCTATCTCTACAGAAAGTTCATCTATTGAACTAATAATATCTTTTCTATTTATATTTCCGGACAACATTACTTCAATAAATGCTTTAAGAAAAGTTGATGATTTTTTTATCAACTCACCAACACTTGCCGATTTTTGTTCATCTTTACCCAGGAGTACCTTTTGTCGCAATGCAGTTGCATTATTCATAGTTAGCGTAGTTGTCATAATTACTTTTTTCGTTAATTAACGGACCTCATAAATAGGGCTTTATTACACATTGTATATATCGGCATTTATTGATACTTCTTTACAAAGAAAATGTGCATCCCATGCTGTTTTTTTCCTGAACTGGTATTTAAATGGCATAATCTATACCAAGTCTATTTTACTGAACAAATTTTATTTTATATATATAAATCAAATAGTTATGATATTTCCCGTTATTACAAATCACTAAAGCTTATAGGTAGTGGCAAAAAACTTCCTTTGCCATGAGGTAGTATAATTCCGCAACTTCATATGTTTCAGAACAAACTTAAAGTAGCAGGTAAACTCAGATTAAAAGCATTATTCAAAACACACACTTTTCGGAATCTGGATGGAATATCGACATTTAGACAATAGGGTATAATGATCCGATGTTAAGCAAACTCAGTAATAGCAAGTTCCTGATTCCGGCAATGATTATTGTTGCAATGTCTGCTGCTAGTGCAGGTTTTTATATCTCATTAAAACAGTCACAACAAATTGGACAAGGAAGACCTGAAATTGAAGGTCTATTCTGGCCAAACCCGAAACAAATCGGTACATTTGAAACGCAAGACCAAAATGGTAATTTATTTAGTGAAGCACGACTTCAAGGGAAATGGAGTTTTATCTTTTTTGGTTACACACACTGTCCGGATATTTGTCCGGTTACCATGTCCATTTTAGCTAATGTGTACAATAATTTTGAAGATAAGACTGACACTCAGGTTATATTCGTCACTGTAGATCCAGTGCGAGATACTCAGGATAAACTGGCACAATATGTTGCATATTTTAACGAAGACTTTATCGGTCTTGGTGGCAACCTGGATCAGGTCAGTAGTATCACACAACAAATTGGTGTTGCCTTTTTTCATAATATTGAAGAGGGTAATGATAACTACCTGGTTGATCATTCCGCTTCTATTTTCCTCATTGACCCCAAAGCCCGAATGGTTGGAAAACTTTCTCCTCCTCACCAGGAAGAAAAAATAGATCAACAATTTAAACAGATTAAAGATTTTATAAATGCACAAAATTAAAATACTTTTTTTATTTATATTTTTATGTACAAAAATATCGGCAAACGAAATATCGGATATCAGTATTACCGATGTCTGGATCAGTGAAGCGCCGCCTTTTGTCCAAACACTGGCTGCTTATGCAAAAATCAGGAATCAATCAAATGAAAATAAGATACTTGACGTTGTTTCCAGTTCTTTTTTTTCAAAAATTGAAATACATCAGAGTATTGTTGGTGACGGTATGGCAAAAATGGAAAAACATCCTGAAATAAATATCGATGCCAACAGCGAATTTGACTTCACACCCGGTGGTTATCATTTAATGTTGTTTGACCCTTCTTCCCCCTTAAAATCGGGTGATAAAGTGCCGCTTATTTTCAGTTTTACTGATGGTTCTTCTCTTGCAATTGATGCCAAAGTAATAAAGCGTAAAGAAGAGAAATACACGCACGAACATCATCACAATTAGTTCAGGAAAATTAAGTGTTTGATTATTTAAAGGTTCTCCCCCAATATTTATTACCAAGACATGGCTTAACCGGTATTGTTTATCAATTAACACGGATAAAAAACAAGGCCTGGAAAAACTTTCTGATCAATACCTTTATCAAGCTTTATAAGGTTGATATGAAGCAAGCTATCTGGCCGTCAGCAGATGATTATTCCTCATTCAATGCATTTTTTACCCGTGAGCTACAACCCAATGCAAGAAAATGGCACATGGACACAGCAAACATTCTTTCCCCTGTCGATGGTGCCATTAGCCAAATTGGCGCCATTGATACAGGTAATATCTTTCAAGCA
>JBNLCS010000416.1:0-2422 GCA_050303935.1 Bacteroidales bacterium | reverse complement strand
GGATGGTTGAATCATTATATAGCCGATTTTAATCACTTTTTTGTAAAGATATGTAATCAAAAAAAGTTATGTCAATATCTTTAAAAAATAAGGGCTTAGAAAGACAAAAAATGAGATATTTTATTTTTTTAAGAACCTTTCTTCAGGGTAACCTGTGCTGTAAATTTATACCCCGTCCCCCTCATCGTTTTTATTAGTGTAGGTTGGTGATAATCAGGTTCTATTTTTTTACGTAACTTTCCAATTAATACATCAATACTTCGATCATCGGGATGCCATTCACGTTCTGCAATTAAACTTATCAAGTGATCCCGTTTCATTACCCGATTACCACTCAATACCAAAGCCGAAAGCAACTTATACTCATAACTTGTAAGATTAACAATTTCTCCTTCCGGTGATTTCAATTCATATGCTGTCAAATCAAAAACCCATCCTGCAAAATGTGCAATATTCTCGGTATTAAGATTCAACTGTTGCAGGTTTTGGCCACTCCTGCTTCTACGTAATATGGTCTTGATGCGAGCCAGCAATTCACGGTTATCAAAAGGTTTGGAAATATAATCATCTGCTCCTGTTTCAAGGCCGACAATTTTATCAACGGTATCTCCTTTCGCAGTCAACATTATAATACTAATTCCCTGGTAGTTATTTCGTAATTCTCTAGCCAGCTCAAGGCCATCTGCATCCGGCAAGATCAAATCAAGAATAACCAGGTCAGGAGGATCCCTTTCAATAAGATAGCGTTTTAATTCTTCTCCACTTGAAACAGCATTAAGTCTATAACCTTCACGTGCAAGATACCTGACAAGAAGATTACAAATCCTCTCATCATCATCTACAACAAGTATATATGCTTCGTTATTCATAATTTTATAATTTAATGATGTGCATCAAGTACATCACGAATATATCTGGCCAATTTATCTACGGTATAAGGTTTAAACAGAACTGGAAACTTTGTCATTGATATACCATCGATACTTTCCTGTGTTTCCATGCCAGTAGTTAATAAAATTTTTAACTTGCTGTTTTTGTTGTGTACAAAATCAGCTAATTGTACCCCATTCATTTCTCCTGGCATAACGACATCAGTAAATAACATATCTATGTTAGCACCCGATTCTATATATTCCATTGCTTTATCTGCATTCTCGGCTTCAAATAAATGATAACCAAGATGACTTAGTGTCCTGCTCGCAAATCTTCTTACCTTTTCCCGATCTTCAACAATTAAGATTGACTCATTACCACCGACGATTTCTTTTTTATCTTCATTGTTCTCTGCTAAGACCAAGTCATCGGGCTCAATTAATGGCAAGAACAATTCAATTATAGTTCCTTTATGGACAATACTTGAGATTATAAGCCCTCCGCCTGATTGTGTTACAAAATCAAACACCATACTTAAACCGAGACCTGTTCCACTGGTACTGGTTTTGGTACTGAAAAATGGTTCTATAACCCGGTTTCGGATATTTTCACTTATTCCTATACCTGTATCTTCTACACTGATAATGATATATCGCCCAGGATTAATATAACCTTTTTCAACTTCAATCGGCTCATCAAAAAAAGAATGTTTACAATTTATGTTAATTTCCCCACCATCGGGCATGGCATCACGTGCATTAATCACCAGGTTCAATATTGCACTTTCAAAACGATCCGGATCAATTAAAACAAAATCACCTTTATCCGGCATACCTATTTTCATCCCGATATCTTCAGGAATAACCCTGTTTAATAAACGTTTTAGTTTTTCCAGTAGTAATTTAATTTCAATTGGTTCTGATTCAGCTTCCTGATGGCGAGAAAAAACAAGAAGTTGTTTAATTAACCGTGAACCATCATGAGCAGCAGAAAAAGCATCAGCAATGATAGACAACTTTTCTTCTGCTCCTTCATCATGAATAATTTCCTGTAAATATTGAAGGTTTCCAAGAATAATGGTTAACAGATTATTAAAATCATGTGCAATGCCATTTGTCATTTTACCAACCACTTCAAGTTTCATTGCCTGTTGCAGCATTAATTCTTTCATGCGTTGTTCGGTTATATCTTCCTTGAGCGCAATGTAATTGGTAATCTTTTCTTCATTATCAAACACTGGACAAATAGTCGCTGATTCCCAGAACAGGTCTCCATTCTTCTTTCGATTCTGTAAAACACCACGCCATATACCTCCTTTCGTAATCGTACTCCATAGTTCATCATAAGTTTCTGTTTGAACTTCTCCCGATTTCAGAATATTCGGGTTTCTTCCAATGACTTCAAAATCTTTATAACCCGTAACCTTGCAGAAAAAAGGATTTACATATTCTATCTTTCCTTCAAGATCAGTAATGATGATAGAAACAGGACTTTGTTGCATGGCATTCCAGAATTGGGATAAACGCGACTCTAAGGCTGCTTCTCTACT
>JBNLCS010000415.1:0-3832 GCA_050303935.1 Bacteroidales bacterium | reverse complement strand
TAAATGTTCTTTTCATGTCATTCAATTTTTATAAATCTAATTTAACGCCAACAACAAATGTTTTTAAATGTGGTATTTTCCCAAAGTCCATACCCAAGTAAAAAGGGCTGTTAACGAACATTGTTTCCGGGTCATACCCGCTATATTTTGTGAGGGTTAGTAAATTTGTAGCAGAAAAATACACGTTTATTTCATTCCCTATGTTTATCATATCGCTCAAATCGTAACTAATTGTTAGCTCTTTCAATTTAACGTAGGAACCGTCTTCTATCCATCGGTCTGAAAATACGTTATTCCCGTTCAGGTCGCCATAATCTATCCTTGGCAATGTAGCATTAGATTTACCAGGAACCCACCTTTCAGTAAGGACATCGGGGCTTTGGTTCTCATAACTTTCCATTGACATCATCCTGGATTTCACATAATTATATATATCATTTCCAATTGAATAACTAAAAAACGCTGATATTTCTAATTTATCGAATGCCAGGCCAGTTGTTAAACCGCCAAAGAAATCCGGTGTGGGGTCACCGATAATTTGTTTGTCATTGTCGTCAATTCTATTATTTACCTCAACCTCTTCAAATATTACATCGCCCGCACCCATTTCACGTTTTCCGGGGCCAATCATACCCCCGGCCTGTTGGTCCGTATTATAAATTCCATTTGTTTTATACCCATAAAATGCAACAACCGGATTATCTTCCATAATTACATATTCAGCATCGTACACTTTTACTACTAAAAATGATGTTTCAGGATCAATAAATTCAAGTTTATCAACATTACTCATTGGTTTTGCCACAGTAGCCCCCAAAATAAGATCAAAAGAACTTAAATGGCTTACACTATTCAATGTTAATTCTACCCCCCTATTAGAAAGTTTACCACCATTATCAAAATAATCGGTAAAACCATAATTGAAAGGTAGCTCCTGATTTATAATTAAATTGCTCACCGTTGTGTTATATACATCCAGGCCAATCAATAATGACTTTTTTAACATGGTAATATCGAAACCAGCATCTATGGTAGATTTTTTCTCCATTTCCATTGAATAATTCGGATTGTAATCACGAACCATTACACTGAGATTAGTATATCTTCTACCTGTATAATATAAATCAGAATATTTATACACTGGTGAAAACATGTTCCCTGAAACCGACCAGGAAGCTTTTAGTTTCAAATCATTAATTTTTGACGAAACCGATGATTTATTGTCAATTAATCTCCATGCCCCGGACACAGAAGGATAAAAATTATATCGTTGCTCGCTGTTTAAAGAAGACACACCGTCATATGACAATGAACTGCTAATGTAATATTTATCGAGATAATTATACTTAAATTCACCAAAATATGAAATCCATTTCAATCCGTTAACATCCCCATCTGATGTTCTTAAATATTCAAAACCTGAACCACGTCCAAGACTAATAAAATCATCTGATGGGGTATTGTAATCAACAGCCAGGTTATTTTTATATAAATTATTCATATATCTCAACCCAATATTCACATCTATTTTATGAACATGGTTAATCATGTCATTATATTTTAACGTTGTGAAATTTTGTGTTGAACGATATTCCGTTACCATATCCCTTGGGCTATTTCTTAAAATACCATTATTTACTACACCTATATCAGGAATAAAAATACTCTCCCTGTCGTTATTAAAACTAATACCCACTAAATTAGACACAGATAATTTAGGCCCGAATTTATAAATTGCATTGATAGCACTTATTAAGTGAATATTTCGTCCTGACCCAAGTGAATTTACAATTATTGCAGCCGGGTTACTGGTATTAAATACCCCAACATCATCGAAATGGGCTAATTCAGTTCCACCTTCATTAAATTCATAGGGTGCTGCAAGCGGTGGGTTGAGTAAATTAGACATCAGAGGGTTTATAGTTGTTGATGGCCCCATGTTTGAAAGATATGTATCTGACAACGAAAGTTTCGTGTTAGGAACAACAGAAAATTTATTGGTTATGTTAATTTTTCCGTTCAACCTCAGGTTATACCTGGAATATTTCCAGCCCTCAAATGGGCCGCCTTGCCTGATGTAGCCTGTAGAAATATTGTACGTGGCAATATCATCACCTCCTTTAATAAATAAATGATATTTTTGAAAACCAGAATTTTTGAATACTTCATCCTGCCAGTCAGTGTTATTATTATATCTGTAATATTCCGGTGCACCCGGACCATTATTAAGCCAGGGGTACATTGTATTAATATCAGCATTTGTGTAGCCCTGAGATGTCAACATATCAGTAAAATAACTTTTATATTGTCCCGCATCCATTACATCAAGTGCAGCAGACCGGATAGAAACACCCCCGGACAAATTAAATTTAATCGCAGCACTTGTTTCTTTATTTTGCTCCGTATTGATATAAACAACCCCGTTTGATCCGGCAGAACCCAGTGCAGACTCTCCGGATTTTAACACGGATATATCCACAATATCGTCCGGGTCGACCATTTCAAGTGGGTTAAACATATGACCATCTATTAGAAAATTCAAGGGATAGCGCGTTTCATGAATCATTCCATCCACAAAGACAAGCGGTTCATTTTTCCCATAAATTGAAGATACTCCCCTCAAGTTAATCCATGAATTATGTCCCGGCATGCCAGAATGTTCAACCACATGCATGCCAGCAACTTTTCCAGCTAGCGCATTATCAACGGTAGCAATTCCAGACGATTCAAAATCGCTTTTTTCTATAAGCTGCACTGGTTTAACAGCATCTTTTATCTGGTATTCGCTGGTAGGTGTAACATAATATTGGTCAACCGATTTAAAATTTATTTCTGTTAAATAAATAACAACTTCCTTCTGATTTTCAATAACTAAAGATGTGGTAAAATATCCAGGTAAACTAACCATTAGTTTTCTGTATTTCCCTGAACTTTTTATCGTAAACTCCCCATTTTCGTTTGTACTCGTATATTCTCCGGATACAGCATCCGATATCACTACCTGATTTAATGGTTTACCGGACCCGGATTCATAAACTACCCCAACAATTGTATTGTTATCAGCATCCTGTCCGATTACACAAAATACATTTAAAAATATACTTATCATCAAAAAGGAGAAAAATATACTAATTTTATTTGCTTGTGTGATTTTGCTCATTGTTAATAGTTTTTGTATCATTTATATCAATTTACCGGCCTGAATTCCAGTCTATCCCACCAAATAGTACATGGAACAATTGTTGAAATCCGAATTGTGTGTGATCTGGTTTCTGTAAATTCCAGTTCAGCTATTTCAACCGGATCATTTCCCCAGACACTATCATCAATTATGGAAATATGTTCTAGTTCAACTCCATCTATGGTCCACGAAAAAGAAGAATTAGCTCCGGTTCCGGAACCAAACCAATCAGACCATAAGGTATACGTCCCTTTCATTATTTTAGGGGTAGTAATTTCAATCCACCAGTGTCCACTGGTAGACAAGGCATCATCATTCAGCAAATTATTAAAAAGTTTATAATAATACATCAAGTAATCAGCATCCCATTTTATTCCTTCAAATGTATTCTGGCCGTCATAAAACCTTTCGTAATGGTCTCCATAACAAGATTTTTGTTTCAGGTCAAAAAAATCCGTTGTTTCAAATATTACAAGGGCCGGGTCAACTTCCTGAGCCGGCATTAAAGTATTAATTGCATGTATAGCCCCATTTTTTGCTGGAATATTGCTTAACCCTAGATAAAATGTTGTAAAATTATCTTCTTCATCTGTATTTATCATATATTCATCCCTGGTATCAATATTTAAAAACGCATTGGCAGTAATAATA
>JBNLCS010000414.1:0-12729 GCA_050303935.1 Bacteroidales bacterium | reverse complement strand
GATAAGCATCTACAGTACCAACAGTGCCATTCCTGCTATTGTTCAGCAATACCCCACACTGTCCATTGTTCCTGGTAGTGATATTGTCAATATTGAAACCATCCACACTATAAGTCTCAAGACCGTGGTTGCTGGTATTTTCAATAATGCAATTGCGGACGGTAAGGTTATAGTACGTGAAATTCCATGGATCACTAGCATCACTGCTTTCAAGGCGCATACCCAGACCACCTCCATTGATGCTGATACCTTGTATGACAGCGTCATTCACCCCACTGAATCGAATCACATAAAAGTTATTCGAGGAATTGAGGTTCATATCGTAAATCTGTACGCCAGATACGTTTTTGGCATGAACAGCAAATCCTGTGTGAGTGGTGGTGAAAGTGTTACCATGAAAATACACCTTCACATTATTCGGAAGACGCCCGATTGTGGCATCCAGATTACCACCAACCAAAACGTGAATCTCCCGGTCTGCCCCTAAAGTGTTGTTAATAGCTGTGGCAAGACTGGAAACCGTTCCCCTGTCAATGTTATCAGTCCGCCAGATATAATTCGAACCAGAAGCCCGCACTTCATTTGTGTAAGCCTTTGCTTCATTTACGAACATTGCCCCAAAAGACAATATTAAAATACTGAAAAATAGTTTTTTAAAATTTGACATAATAATTAATTTTTAGTAGTTATTACAATATTTTAATAAGGATTTTTACAATTATTCCAACTGTTGGAAACCAGTAATGAAACCCTAAATAAAATATATTCATGTGTCAGATGAATAAATTAGTTAGTGTTAGGATGTGCACATTATAAACACAAATTAAAAGTATCTAAATTATAAAAGAGATAAGCATCATATTGTCTATACTAATATCAATATGTATATCAATGGTTTTTTACTGTCTATATGTAATTCTTCTATGAAAATATTAAGTTAAGGATATTCAGTACTGAGTGCTAAATTAAGTTATTTAATTCCCTGGTTATTAGTTGAATTAAGACGTAATGTACCTATACAAAAAGACTGTTTTGACAAATATTAACCATATGATAGGGCATTTCCTATTAAGCTAACTGTATGTTTACTAAAGGTTTAATCACAGTAAGAACAAATAATTTCTGGCAGATAACACTTTACCCGGCAAAAAATTACTTTAATAGACATTCTTTAAAACTCAAATATTTCCATAAAATGCATATTATATATTTTACTAAGAGACTATTTAAAATTCGTTTTTGGAATTTTTTATGGTGTATTTTTGTTCCAGATGAGGCAGGTTTGATGCAAATAGCATTGACTATTTAAAGAAAATCCAACAAAATATGGGACAAAAAGACGCACCTGTCTGCCGACATAGGCAGGTAAAAAAACTTAAGGATGAAATTTAAACAGTCTCTTAGCTAAAGGTAAAAAATTATATTAAAAATCCATAGGTGTACCCCAAAATTCCCTTTTCTTACGATTTAACAATTAAATACACATTTACTTTTTTCTTTCAACTTTTACCTCCTTTTGATATACATCCGGTCACGCCCACCTCTCATTGAAAACTTATCACGTTGCTGGGGGTTTGCTATGTTAAACCTTAACATCACCTCATGGCTGCCATCGGAATACTGTTTCAGGTCATTCAGGTTCATATCGTAACTGTAAGCAATTTCAAAAATATTTTGTAACACCCCAATACTGGCTATAAAATCCTTGTTTGTCCGCCCATTTAAGCCAATCCAAAAGGTGTTCTTATACGTAAAGTATGTACCTATTTCAGCCTGAAAAGGTGCAGTAGGTATATACTTCAGCAATGTTATCGGTTCAATACTAAAAATAGGGTTTATATCAAAGGTATATCCTCCCATCAGGAAAAAACTCCTGGATTGCGGGTTATTAAAATCACGGTTCACATCAAACAGATCAGTCGTAGATTCAAACAAGTTGGTGGCTGAAATACCTGCAAAATAATTTCGTGAATAAAAATATATTCCGGTAGAAGCATCAGCAGTTAAGCTTTGATGGATCTCACCGTTTAAAACAGGGTCTTCGGGCACGCCGGTTTCAAGTTTCTTTTCGTTATAAAAATTCTGAAATAAAAGCATGGACATACCAAATGAGAACCAATGGTCTCCATTTGTTGTATAACTAAAATGTCGTGATAATGCCAAGTTTGCCCCTGTAATACGTGTTGGTCCGGTGGTCTCGTTAAACAGCATCACTCCTGTCCCTAACTGGTATGGTAAATAAGCATTTGAAGAAACATACTGATACGTTGGGGAATCATCAAAACCTACCCATTGCTGCCTCATTTGGAAAGATAGAGGTATTACATCCTCAGACCCCGCATAACCGGGATTAAAAACCATTTTATTATACGTAAACAAACTACTTTGTAATGCCGGTTGTGACAAAACATCTGTAAAATTGAGATATAACAAAGTGCAACAACCTAGTATAAGGTTGTTCCTTTTGACTATATGTTTTGTAAATTTGCCCATATTTTTAAATCTTCACTTGTTAAAAACATATTAAGTGTCTTAATTTTAACCCTATCCTTTTGTAAAGGGATTAAGGTTCGTATTAAATCCTTCTATAGCCTGCTCCGATCCATCGGAGAGGGTTTCATTTGTGTTCATCTAACAATAGTTACTGTTCCTTTAAAGGGTTTGTCCCCATTGTTCAAGTTCAGTGTATAATAATAAGTCCCGGGAGCTACATCTTTACCATTGTATTTACCGTTCCAGGGTTCGGTGTTTATATCCCCTTCGTAAACTATAAAGCCTGTTTTGCTGTAAACAAATATTTTAAGGTCCGGATATAAGTATGTGTTCTCAATAATCCACGTATCGTTAAATCCATCATTGTTAGGTGTAAAAGCGTTGGGTATATAAATACACACGTAATCGGGGTTAATCAGGTTAATTGTAACGGTAGTATCACACTTATTAGCATCGTAAACGGTAATATAATATCTGCCCTGAGAGAGTTCATCAACATCAAATGTGTTATCACCTGTGTTCCACGAAACTAAATAAGGTGCGGTATTCCCTTCAACTTTAATTGAAACAGCGCCATCCGAAGCATCCTTACACGTAATTTGTGTTATATCCAAATCCAACAAGTATGGTCCCGGTTCATTTATTTCAATATTTCCGGTTAGCGAACATCCATTCTGGTCTACAATATCAACCTGGTAACCACCCGCCTGGGCATTCAACAAATCCTGACCGGTATGTCCATTGCTCCATTGAAAACTATAAGGCTGCAATCCTCCTGAAACGGTAACAAATACTTTTCCGTCATTACCTCCATTACATGATACATTCAATACGTCAAAATTTACCAGGATGGGGGTAGGCTCATCAACATAAACACTATCTTCGTAAACATTTCCATTGGCATCGGTAATGGTAACATAATAACTTCCTTTGGTAAGTTGATTTACATCCTCTTCACCGGTTTCAAAAACTATTTCGTTATTGGCCCACTCATAACTATACGGTTGAACACCCCCTTTAACAGTCATATTGATGGCACCTGACACACCATTTGAACAATCAACATCCTGAACAACGAAGCTTGCTTGCAACGTATCGGGTTGCAAAACCTCAAATGATTTTTCATAAACACAGTTATTCGCATCGGTAAGTTCAAAATTATAGGTGCCGGCTGGCAATTTGTTCAGGTCTTCAATGGTATCTCGTAAAACACCCATGTTAAACCATTTATAGCTGTACGGTTTTGAACCTCCTGAAATATTCATGTTGATGGTCCCATTTTGTAGTTTATACCCTGTAGCATTTCTAATCACATGTGTATCCGTTATCCGGTCAGGTTCATTTATGGTAAATGTGTCGGTAAGAATACAAAAATTCTGATCAGTAATTTCTACTATATAGTCACCTGCGTATAAATTTTCCGCTAAAGCTGTTTCACTTCCATTACTCCAGGCATAAATATATCCAGGCACTCCACCCGATGTAACCAATTTTACCGATCCGGTATTATCGCCGTAACATTTAACATGCTCCACAGAAGGTTCAATTAAAAGGCCATCTGGCTGATCAATTTGAACAAAATCCAGTACTTCACAACCTTTGTCATCATTTACTTTCACAAAATAAGTGGAAGCTTTTAGGTTTTGGGCAGTAGCAGTTGTATCACCTGTTGACCAGGTATAAGAATATTGTCCGGCCGGACCTGTAATATAAACAGTTGCCGATCCTGTTTGATTCCTGTAACAATCTACATCGGTTTTATAAACAGAAACAGAAAAATTGCACGGTGCAGCCATCAACGTATTGGCCATTAACAAGAACCATGTGATAATCCGCATTCTTGTTTGTCGGATTTTTTCTAATTTTAAATGTATTTTGTTCACCCTCATAAAATTTTATCTTGCTATAGTAACCGAACCTTTGGTAATTTCACTACCATCGCCCAAATCGAGAACAAAGTAATACGTGGCCGGGGGCAAGTCTTTACCTTTGTACTTTCCATTCCAGGGTTTTATTGCATCACCTTTTGCTTCGTGTATTTTTTCTCCCCATTTTGTATAAATACTCAATTTTGCCCCCGGGTAAAGATCAATATTCCGGATTCGCCAGGTATCGTTGTATCCATCATTATTAGGTGTAAAGGCGTTTGGGATATCAATACATACATCTTCAAGCACTGATAAAGAATACTCTTTTGTTATAGTACAATTGTTAGCATCAGTAATAGTAACAGAATACGTACCTTCTGATAATGATCCCATGCTGTCTGTTTCCGGTCCGTGCGACCATTGATATCGATATGGCTCAAAACCACCCGATACTTGCAAGCTAACCGCTCCATCGGATTCATCGGTACAACTTACTTCCCTGATAGAATCTTCTATAATTATTTCCTCAGGTTGGAGCAAATAGGTATTATTTTTGGCAACACAACCTTTTTCATCCGTGATGGTAACTTCATACTTTCCACTGGTGAGTTCCTTAATATCCTCAGTTGTTCTGTTGTTTGACCATTGAAATGCAGGATTGCCCTGTGCATTATACACAGTAAGGTTTATTTCACCATCATTGCCACCAAAACATGAAACATGTTTTTCTGAAATCTCAGAATACATCCTTTCTTCAGGAGTGGGCATTTCCCGTTCAGCAATAACCTCACAACCACGGGCATCAATAACTTTAGCCCTATACATTCCGCCAGATAAACTATCTATTGAGAATGTACTGCTTTTTAATATATTTTGGGTACCATACCATGTAATTCCATATGGCCTTGTACCCCCTTCAACATGAATAGACATTTGACCATCTTCACCCCGGAAACAGCTCACCTCTTTATCTATACTTAAAAAAGCCGTTAATGTGTCAGGCTGCACAAGCGTATGGCTTACAATAACTGAACAATCATTGGCATCAGTAATTTCCACCTGATAATCACCACCGGGTAAACCTTTCACCCTGTTTGCTACATCCAACGTGTTCCAATGATAAGAATACGGTTCAATGCCTCCTTGTACGTTCAGTTCAATAAACCCATTATCTGTTTCAGCACAATCGGGATGTTTATAATCGGCTACATATGCTTCAATGGCATACGGTTGGGTAATGACAAAAGTATCGGTAACTATACACTCTCCATCCGTAATGTCCACCCAATATTTACCAGCTGGCAATCCGTTTAGAATTTTTGTTGTATCCCCGGTTGACCACAAACAGGTTATAGGCCCTATACCACCTGACATTTCAATTTCGATAACTGCATCATCTCCATTGTAACACGAAACATGTTGTAAATTTACAATTCCAATTTCAAGAGGTTCCGGTTCTTCAATTACAGCTCCCTGGTAAGATACACATCCTGCATCATCTGTTATCTTTACATAATACTCTCCCATCGGTTTGTTTACAAGGTCTCTTGTAGTTTCTCCTGATGACCATTGATACGTTAAAGGATAATTAAAGCCAGTATCAGACAATGTGATCATTCCCGTGGAGGAACCATGGCAGGTAACGTTGTCAACAACCAGGTTAATGGCTGACTCAACCGGGCGGATTCTGAACGGGACTGATTCAATCTGATTAAAAGGGGCCAATTCCAGTTCACCATCAAACCAATCGAGCGTGAGCGATCCAAGTGGAATGGAATGCTCCCAAAGCGGGCCCAGTGTAAATTCCTGTTTATCAAAAGCTACTTTGGGAATTGTTATTGTTTCGCACCAGTCATCCCCAAAAGGGTTCCAAAAACAAATCGGAAAACTAAACTCGGGAATAATAACAATTTCTTCAATAATTACTTTAAAAATAAGTGCTTGCAATTCAAGTGAAAAATCATACTGATCGTAAGTGTGGTTATATAAGTTGCCCCCCATTACAAAGTAAGGTTTGAGGTCCATGAAATTATATTCACACGGAAACCCAAGCCGTAGCTCATTACCAAGTATGTACGATATGGAATCAGACCTGTTTTGGTCAATCATGTAACCATTTTTGTTATATACCTCATAGTATACTTCATTTGGAAATTCAAGCACAATATTTACCTCGGGGGTAAAAGTAAGTTCCTGGTGGTTTGTTATTCCCAGCCGCACATCTGTATTAAAAAATGAATATTGGATACTCATCACACAAGGTATTACCGGAATTTCTCCTTTTATACCCTGGGTAAACCCGGCTGCAGTTTGTGCAATACCTATCAGGTCCAACTGAAGTTCAATATATTCATCCTCACCTAAGGCAGTTAATTCTGAACCATTAATTACCTGGTCATATTCTTCTGTTGGGATAAAAGGCACATCCAATGATGCACTTAAAAAAGGGTTTGAAATTACTGAAACTGAATCATTGCCATCTTTGTCTTTTTTCTTTTCCGCTTTGTTTCGGCTCATGTCTTGTTCAATTTCCACAGGTAACAAATCAAAATATTGTTTTTCAGGTATGGGCAAAGGAGGAATATTCACACAAGGAATAGAAACAGGAGCTTCTTTAAACCCATATACATACGATGAATCCGTAGGATCGGTAGTAAGTTTGAATATAGTATCTTTAATGGGTTCATAATTGCCCATTCCGTCCTGTGTGCCAAAATCAAGTTCAGTATCATCGCAACCCAGCGGGCCACCACAGATTCCAATTTTAAAGTAGAATTCGGCGCCAAAAGTATAATCGAGAAACAAAGATCCTGAATTCGGGTATCGCGGGTATATCGTGGATTGGTTCCCGGCGCCAAGAAATGACCGTATATTAATAATTTCCCCTGCGTTAAAAGTCCCACTTTGTGGTGATAAAAATTTTATATCGGCAGGATAATAAATGGAGTCGATCCGCCCGGTTGTAAATCCTTCTAAACCAAAACCCATGGCAATATCGCCCTGAGTAAAAACATCAAAATATGGGCCAAATTTATACCCAAAGAAATCCAGGGTCATGTCAATGGGGCCACCCTCGTTCCAATGTTCGTTAAAAAATTCAAAATATTTATTAATATCAAAACCACCGCTGCCCCACATATCCATGTTATATGCCCTGAAATCACCAGAATAAGATGCAGTATCGTACTGGGCTTTCAAGAATATGGTATGTATGGTAAAAATGGCAACAAACCACATTGAAATATTTGACATTCTGCCAGGCATTTTTTATATCGTTATCTTGTTATTCGGATGGTTTTTAATGATTTTATAAAATATTCGTACAGCTCTTCTTCCATTGATTCGGGATAATTTATCATTATCAACATGGTATTGTTTAAATCGCCTGTAATAAATAATTTTCTTTTGAACATAATTTTAGCTTCTTCCGGGGCAAAATTAAAATGGTACATGTAACCTTTGATTCTGCCAATTTTTACCGTATCAATCCCGGTTAACGTGGTACTAGAAGAATTATGATAATCTGACTGGCTAATATACCCGGCATGGTATAACCGGTAACTATAATTTTTATATTGATGGAATACAATGCTGGTGCCTGAATTTTTATGAATATAACCGTTAAAGCCTTCTCCCCTTTCAAAAAATAATGGCATTTTAATTTTTATGTTCTGATCATCTAAATATCTCCATTTTAATTTGGTAGAATCATTTTTATGCGCGTAAGTATTTACGAATAATGCAAAAACAAGAACAATTAAAAGGTTTAGCCGGTTATAGTTCATCCCTGTTACTTTAGTTACAAGGTATTAAACAACAATTGGCTTCAAATGTTGATAATGAAAATATTTTAAATAAACATTATTTCATGAAAATTGTATATACACTGTTATTTATTACCTTATGAGCTACATTAAGCAATTTTACCGCTGAAATATGAAACCGTTGATTTATAAAAACTTATATAAATTAATTATTATACAGATGGTCTTGTTTTCATTTACTGAAAAGTTAAATGCTGTATGGATCAACAAGGGTGAGGCCAACTATTCCGAAACCATAAAAATATTAGAAGATTCAAATGGAGATGTACTGGTTGCAGGAAATTTTTTATGTGCCCTTACAACAGATACTTTCGCGGTTGCTGTGAATTCCTGCGACAGCCTGGAAAACTCAGTGCAAAATTTCTTTATAGCCAAATACGATAGCAACGGGCAAGCAAAATGGCTGTATTCTTCCGATATTGATACGACCCTTTTTTCGTTGTCAGTTACTGATTTTACCATTGATGCATCAGATCAAATTTATTTAACCGGCTGGTATGATTCTGTTTTTGTATTTGGAGATGATACCCTTACTACCAAAGGTGAAAGAGATGTATTTTTAATAAAGTTAGATACCAGCGGGAACCTTTTATGGTCATTGGGAAATTTTGCCACCAGCGATACTTCTTTTATTCGACCATCTGCCATAGCGGTAAAATCGGATGGTAATATTTCCCTTTCCGGTATGTATTATAACAACATTACTATTAATACTAAACAAAGCATAGTTGAAAACGCATCCATGTTCATGATGCTTGTGAATAGCGATGGAAGTATTGAAGATGCAGCCTTTGGGACAATAAATGCACCAGGAAGCAAGTCTTCTGTAGTGGATATGGTGTATACTTCAGAAGACTCATTGATTGTAATGGCACTTATTCAGGGTGATGTTAGCTGGTCGAATTCAGGGAGCCTGGTTTCTGCTTTCCCTGATACCACTAACCTGGTATTTTTGCATTTGGGTAACGACACCCTCATTTCCAGATTGCACCAATTACCAATAAAAAATGCAAATACGTTTTGCACCGATCCATACATGAACCTAATTATTGCCGGCAGCTACAGTGATGATATAGAATTCAGTTCAGATACGCTTATATCGTCAGGAAATCAGGAAGGCTTTATTATCAAACTTGACCGAACAGAAAATTATTTGTGGGGAAGAAGTACAAAAAGTTATGGTACATCGGGGCTTGTTGATATAAATGCATTAAATTCTCAGGAAAATGATGATATCTATTTTGGAGGCCTGGCCGGAGCAAATAGTTCAGGCATGAACCTTGTGCTGGATGAAGATACTTTTTTGAACATTCCAAACAAACAAGCAATTTTTGGCAGATTTGCCCCTACAGGAGAACTGGACTGGCTTCAATTTTGGGGAAACTTTGGCAACGATCGTATTTCATACATACACGTTTCAGGGTTAAACCTTGTATATGTTTCAGGCAATTTCACTGACAGCATTACCATCAATAATATTTCAGCCGCTATCAGGGTAGGCTATCAAAACTATTTTGTGGCTACTGCTGATCTTTTGCCTTCATTTACCCCTGCAATTGGTACCGAAAATGGAATAACCGAATTTTGTGATGGCGACTCGGTAATGATTTTTACCGATGCCAATCCTGTTTACGATTATCAATGGTACAAGAATGGTGAATTACTTGGAGACCAGTACCTGCAGTATGCCTCAGCAAGCGGTACTTACTGGGCAGACGTGACACATACCGTTTATGGTTATACAAAACCAACCAAGGAAATCCATGTCACGGTAAATACCCTCCCCGACGATTCATTGAAATTTACCGGTGATACCGTATTTTGCATAGGAGATAGTGTCGTGGTCAGCTCATTTAACAAACCGGACGCATTTATACACCAATGGTACGAAAATGGATTTGCACTACCTACAGATACTTCCCGAATTGTCGTTTTTAATTCCAACAATTACTATATGACCGTGCAAGACACTGCTACGGGCTGCTCCAACACCAGCAAAATATTTAATACAACCCTTCTGGAATACCCTGATACTATTTTAACAATCCACGATGATCTAATATTTTGCCAGGGTGACTCCGTTTTAATATCCAGTCCGTTTAACATAAATTACACGTACACCTGGTATAAAGATGGTGATACCCTTGCTAATGGTACAGATACATCTTACCTGGTAAAATCTTCAGGTGAATATTCCCTTGAAATTACGAACCGCGAAAGGTGTATATCCCCAACTGATGAAACTACTTTCACTGCCCTGCCCTCACCGGAAACAACAATACACATTTCAGGCGATACACTTTTATGTGCAGGAGATTCTTTAACATTGGTAGCCAATAGTTCCCCCGGATATTATTACAAATGGTATTTTAACTGGACAACACCAGGTTCCAGTTCGTCAAATATAAACTATGCGAAAGAATCGGGTGTGTATGCCGTGGAAGTATTCAATCAAACTGGTTGTAGTGCACTCTCCGACACCTTGAATATTAACCAAAACCAAAGTCCAGATACTACATTACTGATTCTTGGAGAAACTACCTTTTGCCAGGGAGATTCTGCTGTACTTTCAATGCTCCAATCGGTTATGTATACCTTCAGGTGGTATAAAAACAACCTGTTTCAGTACGAAGAACATGTAGGATTATTTTCAGCAAAAAGTAGTGGTACTTATTATGGTGAAGTAACCAACCGGGAAGGATGTAAAGCCAGAAGCAGAGAGATTTTGATTACCACACGCACAGCACCTGATGCCTCGTTGAATATCAGTAATGTAGATATTTGCAATGGTGATTCCGTGTTGTTGCAAGGGAAAAAAGGATCGAATACTTCCTTTGAATGGAGATACAATGATACAAACATAGGTGGAGAAAGCAGTAATGAACTATATGGAAAAGATCAAGGAAAATATACATTAGTAGCCACAAATACCCTGAATAATTGTATGGATTCTTCGTTGGCCATTGTCAATTTAATTGATTTTGCCGATTTGAAAATAACTACATCCGGTAACAATGAAATTTGTGAAAGGGATTCGTTACAGTTAAAGCTTCCTGAAGATGGTAATTATACATATCAGTGGTTATACGAAAACACCAAGGTACAAGGTGCAAAAACATCAGAACTTCATGCTGTAAATCAAGGTGATTACAGGGTTGTTGTTACAAACCTGAATATATGTACCGACACAACACCTTCATTTGAATTAACGGTACTTAATAATCCCATACCTAATATTAATCAAAACAACCAAATATTATCCACGGCTAGCTACCCGGCTATACAATGGTTAAAAAACGGGGAAGAAATCGGGGGATCAACAACACAAACTATTCTTGTAGAAGAATCAGGAACATATACGGTACAAGTAGAACATGAGAACAAATGCACCGCCATCTCGAATGCATTGACAATATGTTTGCCCCTGCCCTCTTTCAACAACTCTGAAAATGTTTTAACTGCCAGTAAAGGAAAATCATATCAATGGTTTATTAACGGCGATAGCATACCAGGTGCTACACAACAAGTCCATCACGCCCAGTTAAGTGGTACATATTCGGTTGCCATAACCGGTGAAAATAACTGTAATATGAGATCACAGGAAATGCAGATATGCATTCCTTATCCTCAAATAGAGCTGGTAGACGGTTATATTTTAAAAGCCTCAACCGGCGAATCGTACCAGTGGTATCTCAATGGTAATGAAATATCCGGCGCTGATACAAGGATTATTGTACCCGAAAACCCCGGAATATATAGTGTTTACATTGTTGATTACGATGGCTGTTCTATGAAAAGTGAACCTTACGGGTACCAAGTTACCAGTATTGAAGAAACTATTAAAACAGGCATTAGAGTATATCCCAATCCGGCACATGAAAAATTATTTGTTTACCTCGATGAAATACGTTTAAATACAATTGTGGAAATTGTAGACCTTTCAGGCAAAACAATTTATCAGCAATCTTTATCAGGAAATAATACGAACACTGTTAATTTAGAAAGTATCAAAACCGGGACTTATATAGTAAAAATAATTCAAGAAGATAAGCCCATCTTTAGAAAATTTATTTTGTTAAATTAAAATGGTTCCGTATTTATCTATCAGAAAATATAAAGATCCTGGTCAATTTATTTTATTTTCAGTTTCAAATAATAAAACTTTTCAATTTTGTTAGAAATATAAAGCATAATTACAGTTGATACCAACATAACGGAAAGCACAAGGCCAAAAAATTTGTATTCATTTAAATAGTTATATTTCATATATAAAAATTCAAACAAAAAATACTGCAGCGACATGTGAATAAGATATACGGTTGTAGTACCTCCTTTTAATTTTGAAATACTGGTAGAAATAAAATTATTTCGCATCAACAAAGAAGCAAGCTGTACACCAAAAAAATAAATTGAAACCGAAGAGAATAAATAAGAAAAAGGAACCGTAAATTTAAAATAATACATAAAATATGTTACCAAAACTAAGGGAATGCTAAAAACTAATTTACCAAAACTGTATTCAAAAATAAATTTTTCCAGTTTCA
>JBNLCS010000413.1:0-2401 GCA_050303935.1 Bacteroidales bacterium | reverse complement strand
AACCGGGACTTGGGTAGATTTGACTATTTCTCAACCTGCCAATCCCGTAATATTGCACTTGTAAATCTACCTTTTCAAGGGTACGCCTGGCCAAAGTGTACGATTTTAATACGGTTTGTTCATTTTGAACTACAGACCGTTGTTTTGTCCAAGGTGTATACATGCGTTCAAAAATATTCTGCACGTTTTCCTGGTCATCGATTATAACTGAAGCCTGTGCTTGAAAAACAGGGGTTGTATAGCGGTTTAAAGCAATGGCTATTGCTACACCTACTAGTATTGCTGCTACAATAAAATACCATCTATTTAATAGCTGGAACAGGTATTTTTGTAAATTAATATTCGTTTTTTCCTGTTGGGGTATATTTATTTCCTGGTCCATTAAAACTTTACTATTTAGTAGATAAACTGATAATTAATAAAATGGTTGATAACGAAGTTGCCGTTGTTGTTAACCAGAAAGTAAAACTTTGTGAAGTTTCGTCGCGAAGCCATGCATTTTTACGTGGAGGGACATACAATACATCATTTGGTAATAGTTCAAATTCGCTATTTGTAATTATATGTTTATCTGTCATATTTAAAGTATAGATACGAGAACCGTTTTCTAAGGGCCTGATTACTTTGAGTTGTTTAAGGTTCCCCCTGTCGGTGATGCCCCCGGTATGCCCCATTGCCTCCATAACGTTTAATTTATTTACCTGTAACTCTTTTACTCCGGTTGATCTAAATTCGCCCAAATAGGTAACTTTAAAATTTTCAAGTTTAACAATTACCAGGGCTTCTTCAATATATTGTGTTAAATTATCTTCTATTATTTTTTTAACTTCATCAACTGTCTTGCCTACTACCTCGATTTTATCAATTACCGGCATATCAATATTCCCCGATTCATCCACACTGTACCCCTGGAAATACAATCCGCCACCCATTAAGCTGCTTTGTTGCAAAATATTGGCATTATTACGGTTTTGCATCCCGTTATTCAAGTTAAATAATTGATCAATTTCAGGGTTTCCTGTTATTACCCTTATGTAAAGAATATCGCCACGCTGAAGTTTATAGAAAATCCTTTCACGTGTAACCGTTGTGTCTCCGGTGGTTTGTGCCAGATCTTTCATATAGATAAGGTCTTTGTAAGAAGTACAGGACGATAATGTGAGGAAAAGGAATACGATGAAGAGCTTTGTTGCACAGATTAGGCTTTTGTATATTGTTTGATGTTTATGGTTCATTGTTTGTGGTTCAACGTTTAATGTTTTAAAGTTCTTTTCGTAAAGATAGTAATTAGTTGATAGTTTAGGGTTTTAAGTTCCTACTTTCTGTTTGGCTGTTACTCTAATACATGTTGAGTTTAGCAAGGGGTTTTGTTTGTTGCGGGTTGCTATTTCCTGTTTCCAGCTTGCGCTTGTCCCGTTGCATGAAGCAATATTGCCAGGATATACATTTGTGCATGCGACGGTCTGCCATTGGTCTGAAGTCCGAGGGCTGTGCTGCGCTTACCCCCTTTGGGGCCATTTTTTTGGTAGAACTAAATGCAAACGTGAAATATCCGGGATCAACTTTTAATTAACTACTCCAAACCATTACATACTTTCCTTTATCGTTATCATTTATTTTAAAATCACCATTTTTGTAAGTGATATAACGAATACGTTTTTTTATTTTTTTCTCGGTTTTTTCAATGAGTTCTGTAAGGAATACTTTGTTTACATCTCCAATGATCACAATATCAATGATTTCTGAATCCTTGCCCTTGGCAAAATCACCGGTAAGGTACACTTTCTCAAGGTTACCCAACTTATTGATCACATAATTTACGATCTGGTCAATTCCCACTACCTTCATCAGGATGCTTTGCACCTCAGGGAAGAGCGGGTGTTTTTTATTGGCCTTAAAAAGTTTGCGGTTACCCTCTTTCTCGCTGGTGAGCATTTCGGCATTTTCAAAGCGGTTAAGCTCCAGCCGGATGGAATTGGTGCTTTCGCCAAATTCATCGGCCAGCCCCCGTAAATGGGCTGTATTCTCCGGGTTCAGGAAAAACCTGAGCAGGAGTTTGATACGTGTTTTGGATGAAATTAGGGCGTCGAGCATTAAATAGGTTTATAATAAATTGTTATGACAAACGAAGGCAATAATAATAGACATTATTTATTGCTGTCATTGCGAACGGAGTGAAGCAATCTGCTTATATTTGGCAGATTGCTTCGTCCTTCGTCTTCGCAATGACGGCTTCATCATTTATATTTTCGGGGTTTTTATTACTATATTTATTCGTATTGCTCTGTCTGCTAACCCACAGCTCCGCCCCTTCAGTCCCATTTACGGAACATCCAGCGGGATGGTTTGGTAAGGGTGTGTGCAAATCCGCACGGTTAACGAGTAGTTTTTTTACTCATTA
>JBNLCS010000412.1:0-4381 GCA_050303935.1 Bacteroidales bacterium | reverse complement strand
TCTATACATTTTAAAAAATTGTTGATGAAAAATTTCTGTTCTTTATTCAGGCAAGTAATTACACAAATTCCTGAATCCTAATTCTGTTTTTAGCATCTTATATAAATCAGGGTCAGTTGAAATTTTACGCATTTTGAAAATCAAATATCTCGATTTTAGAAAATCAAGTATATGATATGTTTTATTTTGACAGTAAAATCGGGTTTCAAACAATTGGTTAACACACATCCTGAATTCTGTTATGTTATAAATAAAAAATTTGAAATTTACTATACTCTTTTTTATGGTTTCGTAAAAATATACACTATTAATCCAACTTTCATTTTTTTGTCAGTTTACAAATTACGTCCAATAATAGTTCTAAGATTTCGTAAACCTTATCTCGCTAATTAAATAAATGCCATACTAAGCCCATACTATAGCCTACTGTTCATTAATTTTTAAAAGTTGTTTAATAGTGATCTTTTTAACAAAAACATCCGATGCAAAAAAATACCCAGCCCCTCCAGTTGTCATATTAGTTGGAGTATTTCCAGGAATACTTGAGAACACACCTTCCTTCCAATCGGTTTCTATAAATTGTGCTCGTAAATAATCATAATAGTTATCAGATATCGAAAACTTAAAAGCAACCAATGTATCCTCAGGTTGCCAATCATAACCAACCTGAAAATAATATTCAATATTTGCAAACAACCCCTGGATATCGGCATATTGATGAGTATATGATATACCTTGGCTTTGTGAAAAATAATTCATGGTATCTTCAAAAAGTTTAGCTGTTTGCCAATACCAGAAATTTGATTTTGGAAAACCATATCGATGTTTACCAACAGATAATGTGATACATTCTCCTTCGTTAAACGGGCAGTAATCTATATCTTCTTTCTGCGGCAGGGGAATCTCATCAAATTCAAAATCACCAGCGATAACCACTGAATCTGTTGCCATATAGAAAGTATTATTATAGTTTATATGTAGCGTATATTTTTTTCCAACTTCAGCTTTAAACCTGTTTACCGATTTATAATAACCCGGAGATAAAGTATCTGCCAGAAATGTAAATGTATCAATACCTGAAGACACATATAATTCTGCATCAGTTATTTGTTCCAGTTCTGTTTTTGCAATATAATCAGCAGGTGTGTATAATTGTATTGTATGGGTTGTAAATTGAGTGGTTATTCCTCCTTCCACATATACCTCAATACTATGTTGTTTATCACCATAGTTAAGCTCGTTGAGCCCCACATAATCCCATGTTTCACATGAAGCAAAGGAAAACAGTATTATTAAAGAACAAAAGAATCTCATTTTAACTAAAATTTAAAATTATAAGAAATAAAAGGTATCATCCTGTATAATGTAAAAAGATAAACAGTACCCGAAATGCTACTTTCGCTTATATTAACACCTATCGGATTAAAGCGTCCATATGCATTATATACTCCCGCTGACCATGTTCCTTTCCATCTTTTTTCACTTGGTTTTGGATACAAATAAAGTGATATATCCAGCCTATGATAATCAGGCAATCTTGCCTCATTTCTTGATGTGTAAATAGGAACTCCATAGGTACTACCAACAGGCAATGTAATAACAAACCCTGTATGATATGTCCAGAATGCACTTATACCTATACGTTTGGTTGGTTTAAAAAGTGTTTTCAGGCGAACATCATTAGGTATATCGTGCAAAGCAGGATACTCTAAATTATTATTTATTCCATCAATGTGGTATTTTATCCGTGAAAATGCATATGAAGCTTCCAGTTCAAGGTTTTCGGTTTTTCTGTCTACCTGAAAGCTTATTCCCTTTGAAATTCCATTACCGGTTTCTATTTGCGTTTCGATATATGGATTGTTTACCAATTGAGCATGCTCGACATAGTCCACAATATTGTTCAATTCTTTATAAAATACTTCTGCCGACAGGTTAATGTTTCCATAGATTGCAAACCAGCCACCCGAAAAAATATTTGACGACAACGGATCAACATTCGGATTAGCTGGTAACCAGGATTGTAATGATGTATAGGAAAAAACACTGTTTTGCAATACTTGCGAGTATTGTACTGTTCTGCTATACCCAAGTTTCAGTACTTGGTTTACTTTTGGTTTAATATTTATGGTGATCCTGGGTTCAGGAAAATGATATGTATTATATATCCCTTTATGATTTTCATTAAGTTCTATTGGATTATATGCATCATATGTGTACCATTTCCCTTTACCAATGTTCTGAAAAAGCGAATAACGCAAACCATAATTAACACCTAACCATGAAGAAATATCAATGTCGTTAAGAATATATGCAGAACTCTCGAGTGCATTTATTCTAAACAGACTTTCTTCAGGGGTTTCGTTTTCACCAGGGATATATTTGTGATAAATGGTCTCTATTCCAAATTTTATTTTATTATCCGGAGATAAATACCAGGAAAAACTCATTTTTGATATTATATCTTCTACACCAGTTAACCATTTATAATTTTTGGTTTTTGCAATAAATTCCAAATCATTATTGTATTTACTGTAAATAACCGATATATTGGAAAATAGTTTGTTGCTTATAACCCTGTTCCATCTAAATGTAGTGGTTATATTTGACCATCTATTGTTAAAATCGCCTGAAGTTTTTATTTCATCTTTGCCTGCATAAAGTGATAAAAACAACCTGTTTTTATTATTAACATTCCAGTTTAGTTTAGCATTAATATCATAAAATTGAGGGACATATGTTACATATTTACCAGGATTTTCAAACAGGTCCCTGATACTTCTGCGAACAGCAAACAAATAAGAAGCCGTATCATGCTTCACCGGCCCTTCAATCGCGGCATGAGCTGTTAATGTACCTAAGCCACCAGAATACCTTACATTCTTTTTGTTACCATCGTTCATCTGGCAATCTATTACCGATGATAATTTACCGCCAAACTCAACAGGAATAGCACCTTTATAGAACTCAACATTTTTAATCGCATCAGGATTAAAAACAGAAACCAGCCCAAATAAATGAGCAGGATTGTAGATTGGTGCTTCATCTATTATAATCAGGTTCTGGTCAGTATTTCCACCCTGTACATAAATACCTGAAGATCCTTCACCTAATGATGTGACGCCGCTTTCAAGTTGGATTGCTTTTATTACATCGTTCTCACCAAATGCTATGGGCAAAGCTTCTATTGTTTTAGGGTTAAGGGAAGATACATTAAACTCATTCGAATTCAATGGGTTGTATTTTGATTGTCCTTTGATATCAATTTCATTAATTGTTGAAATATCCGATGAAATTTCAAAATTGACATGTAAATCTCTGGATAAAACTAAAGGCTTCTGCTGATTCATATAACCCATGAAAGAAACTATTAAAACCGGTTCTTTATTCTCCAGGCTAAGAGAATAAAACCCATAGCTATTGGTAATCGTACCTTTTAATGAAACAGAGTCATAAACGGTTGCCCCTATCAATACCTCTTTATTCTCTTTGTCATAAACAAATCCGCTTATGGTGTGACGTTGAGAGAAAATTAGTAGCTGGTTTAGAAGGACGAAAGCAAAAGTAAGAATTATTCTATTCATTAGTCTTTGTAGCATATGTAACACCGGTATTGGAGGTTTATTTTAATTTGCTTTAAAAGGAGCTAAGGTTAAAATATTTGCAAATATTTACAACAAATGTGGTAAATATTTTATTATCAAATAAGGTTTTTAAGTAAAGCTGACGGATCAAAAGTATTTATTGGATAAAATTTTCAAGTCGCCTCGCTATAGAACCTGTATTATTTTTGTTGCATATTCATAATAAATTTAGCACTTTTCCAAGCCTACTTATTTTTAGCTGTTCTTAAAAGTAGCTCTTTAATTATTACAACTCTCACAGTACGTCTTTCGTAAGTATTCATTTTCTACCAATTGGAAAGTTATACCACCTTCTCCAAATGGTTCAAATATCCCACAAAACCTTGCAGGGTTAATATTATATGCATTTAACAATATGGCCCGGTAATCCGAACGTTTTGTCATCTTTTCATCAATAATGGTAAGGTTTAAATAATAAAAAAGTAAATCCTCATCTACGTCAACGCTTTTCACCTTTTTCACTAATAGTTTAGTTGCCCAGTCGTATTTAGTATAAGATGCAAAGTATTGAGCTAAACTTAAGTAATCAAGATCGGAGAGTGACATATCCTTATTATATAAGCAGTTAACATTATAAACTATGTTTTATGGGTCTATTTCTTTCATTTTGATACTTGTGTTTTTCCGTTGAATAAAAGCAAATCCCATTTATCTGCAACAGTGCTTCAACGGGTTTTTCTCTGATACTTTTTCCCAGAGTAATGCTGTGCTTACCTTGGGCTACAATGATTGCTCTC
>JBNLCS010000411.1:0-5061 GCA_050303935.1 Bacteroidales bacterium | reverse complement strand
GTTTAATTCCGGCTTTAATTCTGCAAATGCCCATAAAATACTGCGATGAAGTATATGCCCCTGCTGCGCATACTCCAGAATAGTATCAATATGTGGGGTTATAAGGTATGGATATTTTTCCACGGAAAGGTAGAAAACCCTGCCGGCACGCGATTGCATGGGCATTTTCTCGTAAAGGGTTAAGTTTACTATCTGACTAAAATATTCAGGGTTATTGCCAACATTAGCGGTTACCATTTCTCCAATTATCCGGCTACTATCTACCAGTTGTTCCTTAAAATTCATGTTTGGTATTTTAATGTGTAAATTTAACAACTAAATTTAAAGCCAATATTCCATTACCATTTTTATGAATATTTCACGAACATTAATATTTAACTTTTGAGAAATACATGGATAACAAGTAACGATGATATTTATTCAGTAAACAATTAGAAGGCTCCGGTATTTTCATAACCTAACTTTGTTTGACAGGTTTCCAACCTGTATTTGACCATTTAACTACATTTAGTTTTTTCACTATATGTATCTTTGCTATTGCAATATATGATTATTGTTAGATGTATGTTTAAAAAAGAAATAAATTTATGATGAAAGGTATTTGGCCCATAATAGCCCTTGTATTTTTGGCAACTAAAATTACTTGTATTCATGCACAACCAGCAAGCAGTAGCGAGAATTTAGTTGCGCATCCTATACCGGACAGAACGGTTTCTTTTAATATTTCGGATACAGGTACATATAAACCTGTTATATGGGGATTAGACCTTGCCTGGCTGAATAAAGGAAATATTCTCCGTGGTATTGCTTTTATGGGTGCAAACCGTGTGGACATTATCAGGTCATCTTTTACACCAACCGCTCCCCTGGTAAATGGTGAATTACAGGCAGAGGAGCTTGGAAGGCTTAATGAACGATTGGACATTATCGATATTTTTGGACGAAGTTTTGATGTGTCGACCCTACCATCTGGTATGTATATACTTAACGTAGCAAACAATGAAAATTCACTGATAAAGAAATTTATTATAAAACACTGATATATCAATTTATTTGTTTGGGGAAAACAAATTTTATATAACCTTATTTATTGACTTGAGCTACGCTTTAATAGTTTTTTTTCAGATAATTAATAGATTATTCAATTATTAATTTTTTCAGTGCTGTATCGTTTTCATTGTTTGTTACCTTTACATAATAGGTCCCGGAAGCAAACTTTCCTTTTATTGGTATTTCTACCATTGAATCATTAATTTTTTTTACATACACAACTTGACCAAATAAATTGAATATTTCAAGCTTTTTTAAATCGCCATGATTATAAGAAACAGTGAGTCTTGAAGATACAGGATTGGGGAAAATCTCCAAACCTTCCATTGATTCAGACTCTATTAAAGATGTTCTTCTCACAGTAAACGATATTGTATCTGATCTTTCCTGGCCATTGTTATCCTCTACCACTGCTTTTAAGGTATAAGTCCCGGCATCCAAGTCATCCGGCCAATTGTCCGCTCCCGGGTTCCAGGTAAATGGTGGTGTTAATTTGTTGCTCACCAGTTCATCATTAAGGTATAATGTAACATTTTTCACACCTTCAATTGCAGTGGCCTGAACTTCTACGTCCACCAAAGCAGGCCAAGTAAAGATATCACCTTCTGTTGGGGTAATAAAATTTATTATAATATCCGAAGGTTTTATATAACAATTTCCACCCGGAAGTACCGTATCACCAAAATATGTGTGGTTACAAACCATATCATCCTTTTGATTAAATATATAAAAATAATCTCCATCTACGCCGTAAGCTACATCAACTTCTTCAGCCGGGCTTACCAACTCATGCTCTGCGCTCGCGTACTTGAAATCTTGAAGGGCCGGGTTAATTTTTCGTATTAACGTATACGTTCCGGAACCAATACTATCCAAGACAATAAAATTACCCTCCCTTTTCCCTTCAACACTATTATCGTTTAATTTTACATTATTATTACTTACATTGAAAGCGGGAATATATACCTTGGCCAATGAATTAACCGGAACCGTAAAATCAATAGTGTACAAACTATCGTTTTTTTCAATTCCAACATTTATATCACCTTTAATGGTAGGTATTTCTAACCGTGCAAAATCCAAATTGCCTGTTTGGGGTTTAATTTGAAATTTTTCAAAACCGGGCAGTAATGGCCTTATTCCCATTAAAAATCTTGGGATAATATTTGCAGGAGCTGCTCCCCATGCATGGTTCCAGTCCTGATTTGATTTGGCAAACTGGCCCCATGATTCCATTGAAACCGTTGAACCTTCTTGCATCATATTATACCAACTTCTTTTTTCCTGAGAAGCCATCAGGTTAATAGCTTTTTGTGCTAACCCACACTCAAACAACGCTTCAAGATAATATTGGGCCGAATAAACGCTGCAATCCATACCTTTAGAGACTAAATACTCCTTCACTTCCTGTTTTTTAGCACTATCAGCCAATCCAAAAGCTAAAGCAAATACAGTAGAATGAAGTGCTGCATGTTTTGTATTTATCCCATCAACATAGTTTTTGTTAGTCCCATCCCAAAAGTTTTGGTTAAAAGCAGTATAATTATCATTTACTAAATCATTGAAAAACAAATAATCCTCTGTTTTGGACAATGCTTGTGCTATTTCTTTAAACCTGCTGGCTGCCCCATAATGAACAGCATTAACGACCGTATTATAATTTCTGAATAAAAACCCATCCCGTTCACTTACAGGCCAGTCTACTATATCACTATAATTGGTCCCCGCAGGCAAATGTATTGAGTTTAAGAAACTATCTGTTACTTTTCCGGTCCTGGTACTTATTAAATCATTTTCTTCTACAAGTGCATATTGTGTTTTTGCTTTTAAATCGTTGTAATATGTTGCCAAGCTCCCGGTATCCCCGGTCCACATCCAATCTGAATATGCCATGAGAACCGAATGAGGCGTCCACTCAGTTGGCCAGGTAGGATTTTTTATCAGATATTCATGACTTCTTCTGGCAACGGAATAACCTTCTTTATCAGAACAGTAATGACCTAATTGTTGTATGTAAGCATCAGCTTCATACGGTTTTCTTTCTCGGTTACCATCTACATATATTCCAAGCCATGAACATGCTTTCATTGAATAGTGACAAAGCTCCCAAACACTATTTAAAATATCATTGCTACAGGAAAAAGTTGCCGCAGTATCATTAAACGGATAAAATACAGCTTCCTGAAAAATATCATCTTTTGTTAAAACGCCGGAAAAACCGCTTATTTCACAATACCTGAATGGGATGGTGTTAAATAATACATTGGAGATACCTTGTGATTGCAAGCTGTTTGGTTCAGGCATATCAATAATATAGGTATTCAATCCGGCCGTTAAATCCAGGGAGGTTTCATAATAGACCACATTGCTATTAGGTGGCGTAGCATCCACGTGGCCCCCCTCTTTGTTCTCACCAAATTGAACAGTAATAGATTCTCCCCCACTTGCATCGAGGGTCAACCTCAACCTTCCAAAAGCAGCTTTTCCAAAGTCAACAAAATACGTTTCATTTGTTGTTAATTCAACCGTTTGTGGAGAAATAAGCTCTGCTTCAACAGCATAAAATCCCGGAAACTGAAATGGATTATCAAAATTTTCACGTAACAATATTGTATCTTCCTGTTTTACAACCAAACTATCAATTCTGCCTGTTTCATTTCTGCCCTGACGGAAACCAATTTTTCCCCGGGAAAGAGATTTATCAATTACAGAATCAATGAGGACATTATCAATAAAAGTTTTAATTATAGAATCTTTCAATTGAATTTCAATATTATAATATTCATTTAGGTTAAAGTCGTAATCAACTTCCTTAATAACCAGAAAATTTCCGTTTATATTTTTATGAGGGCGAAACTTTTTTTGAGCAGCATTAAACTGCCACATGTAGAAATTATTATTGTCTTCAACCCTGAATAATATTCCAACAGCATCCGTCTCAATTATCATTTTACATTCTAATGTGTAGTTTTGCCAATCATCACCTGCCCCATTAACCATAAAAGAGGACCTGTCCAGAAAAAGTTCCTGGTCCTTAAGGCCCCATTTGTTTGAAGTAAACACATTTGATTTTGGTTTATACCTGAACTGCTGGGGCAAAGAATACGGACTTTGGTTTCCATCTTTATCCCAAACGCATACCTTCCAATAATACGTTGAATCGTTTATTAATTGGCTTCCGGAATAAGATACAGAAGCAGATTTTTGCGAATTGACCTTTCCTGAATTCCACATATCCCCTGTGTTGTTTTCAATACCTTCAAAACTTGAACTGACCAAGACCTGATAAGCTGTTTGGTATTCATTTTGATCATCGTCAGTCATTACCCATGAAAATTCGGGGGTCTCATCTGAAATAACTGTTTTTTCAGGAAAGCTTAATAATTCTGTCATCAATCCTGTCGGAGGACCGGGCACAACAGCTTTTGTTTGTAAACAAAACAATATGAACAAAAGCATAATGAAAATTGAAAATCTCATAATTAAAAATTTAATTAAAACTAAAAGTAACGAAAATGAAGTATACAATCCAATCGTTTCATATAAATTCAATTTTATTGTTTATATTACTTTTTTTAGCCTTATTTGATTTAAAATAAGGGGCAATAGTACAATAATTCAGATTTTATCCCATATTTTATAAACAATGCTTAGGGTGTTGGTATTGAATGTCTGATTATATTTCGTATTGGACTGAATGATTTAATTCCATGATCATGCCTGTTGTTGAATTTTATTTTAGCAATTAGGGATTTATCAATTATATGGCCTAAATATACTTATTTGTATAAGAAATTCAAAAATGAATCATTTATCAATGATATGTAAATTTCCGGTAATTTTTATTTTATTCGCAAAATAAAAAATTTGGTATGCTGGTAGTATTTGATTTGGATTTTACGTTATGGGATTGTGGAGGAACGTGGTGTGACCATACCAATCCTCCCTACAGGAGAAAAAATGGTTATATTATAGATAGCGCCGGACGGTTTATTGAACTTTATCCTGGTG
>JBNLCS010000410.1:0-2942 GCA_050303935.1 Bacteroidales bacterium | reverse complement strand
ATAGGATTGATAGCAGGGCTAATTGTAATGTTGCTATCGTCATGCAAAGATGAATATGAATCTTTTATTGAACCAGTCGTAAAGGTACATATTGAGAAAACCACGGTTACCGATCTGGAGCCTGTGTTTGTTGAAAACCTGGGACAGGGTGAATATTTTACCTTCTGGCCCGGGGATGAAACCCACGTATACAGCCAACGAAAGGATACTTCCGTGTTAAACTACGGCCTTCCCCCAAACAGGGACGGGAACAGTTTCGAATATTACTATGACAGGGTTGGTGAATATACTATGACCATTATATCCAGTAGTTATAATGAGTTTGAAGACAAACTGGTCAGTAAAATTGATTCTGTAATTGTTACTGTTGAAGGGAGTGGAGGAAATAATTTCTTGTCGTTCGAGATTCCAAAAGTATTTAAAGGCTATACCCTTGAGGGTATCATTGACCAGGAAGCAGGAATAATTACCATTCCCGTGGGAAAGACTTACGCAGCGTATGGCCTTGATGATGCGTATTTTATTAACATATTGATTAATAAAATAGTACCTAAATTTGAAACAAACAGTGCTTTTGCCAGGGTATATGATGAAAACGGGATTGAATGGATCGGTAATGGCTCTGATATTCAAAAAATAAAATGGTTTGACTCGTTAACCTTTACCCCCGTTGAGCATACCTTCACGGTAACCAGGGGCGGCAATGAAAAGGAATACAACGTGATGGCTATGTTTTATCCTGAAGTAAAAGGGTTCTCATTGTTGGGAAGTGACCTTACAGCTTATTCAGAAGATGGTTCTGAACCTAGCAAAGAAGATGTGAAAAACATGAAACTCTCCAATCCCGATATTCATCCTTATGGTGGTATCGTGTTTGCCAATCCAAGTAAATTAGTAGATGCCGTGCCAACCTTTACTTTAAGTGACGGTGCTAAATTGTATCATCAGGGTACCAATGATGAAATTATCAGCGGTGTGACTAAAGTTGATTTTTCCACTTCACCGGTTTACTTTGATGTAAAACGTACCAGTAATGGTCATTCGGTTAATGCAACATTAGAAGTACATGTCGTTGTATTTTAGATTCAGGGATATTGTAATTTATGGTTGACTTAAACTGCTTAAAATAATTAAGGATAAAGATGAAGCTCTTCAGAAAGCCCATGCTTTACTGAATACGAAAATAATAAAATGTAAATTAAGATGGATAAAATGTGAATAGGAATTGTTTCAGCACTGATATTAATAAATGTTGGCAACCTGTGCCTGTTTTCTCAGACTTCAGTTAAAATAAGCCCGGATAAGTGACAGCAAACAGTTGAAGGTTGGGGGCATCGCTGTGTTGGTAGGCACGCATGGTTGTACAATTGGACAATGGGAAAACGAAGAAGCAATTGATGCGATTGTAGATTCAATTACTTCCCCTGACGGGTTAAATATGAATATTTTTCGTTATAATATTGGTGGAGGGGACGACCCTTCACATCTTACTACAGAAACTACGGCTGGACACATGTCCTGGGGAAGGGTGTACGGGCTGAAATGCCAGGCTTTAAAACAGGTGAATAATTCTTTCAATATTTAATAATTTTCAATAAAAAATTTCCAATGAAAATACAATGTAATATTTACATGAAAAGACAGGTGTTGGATAAGAAAAGTCCGTTTTCAAGTCTTGCGAAGAACCTTTCTTTTGTTTTACTGGTTTCAATTTGTTTTTTTGGGTGTAAAAACAACGATAATAGTTCTGTAATAATCGAAGATTATTACAAAGACAGTATTTATTACAAACCGCCGTTTAAAATAACCGGGGCAAATTATGAACTGTCTCCTTACACAGGTATGACCCGTGATGAATGGATCAAGTGTGGGACGTATATACTTGAAGGCGCGTTTCAATATGTTGATAGTCTTGAAGTTCCTATGTTCCTTCCCAAGTTTCCCGGAAAAAGTTATCCACACGAGGGTAATTCCAAGGCCTCACAAGGTAGAAAAAGCGCGGCAATTTTTGAAGCAATTGCCAGGACATTCAACGTGGCGGCGCCTATTTTAAATATCAACCCCGACCTTGAAATTAACGGTATTAAACTCATTGACTATTATAAATACCACTTTCTTGAGTTGTTAACCAATCCTGACTGTGATTACTACATTGGCAATCCACGTAAAACGCCGTTTCAACCCACATGCGAGTTGGGCAATTTTTCTGTGTGGAACCTCTTAACACCCGGTGTACTCTGGAACCGGTTATCGGATACGGAACAAAAAAAAGTTGCGGATATGGTTTATGATTGGGCAATAGCAACCACTTGTGGACATAATTGGCGTTATTTCAATGTAATGATGCTTACTTTTCTAGAACATTTTGGCCTCAAGTCAGACACTACGCTGATGTTGGCCCATGTTGACAATTTGTTGATGCATTACGTTGGCGACGGATGGTACAGAGACCATAGCTATGATTATTATACCATACATGTTTTTCATATGTACAATGCCATTTGGGTTGAAAAATATGGCAAGGAACATGCTCCTGGAAGGGTAGCAGTGATAAGGAAGCATCAGAAAGAATTCTATAAAACGTATCCGTTGATATTTGGTAAAGGAGGCATGGTTAATATGTATGGGCGTAGTATATTGTACCGTTTAGGTGCCAGCGCGGCATTACCCTCTGCCTTTTTTAGTGAAGAAAATGATTATATTTCACCAGGAGAGACCCGATATTTAGCATCAGGGGCATTGCTGCAATTCGTGTCCCATCCTGAATTTTTTAACCAGGGTATTCCTTCTTTAGGCTTTTATGGTCCGTTTGATCATTGTATTCAAGGGTACAGTTGCTCGGCCAGTCCCTATTGGAGGTTCCTGAGTTTTTCTGCCCTCACCCTTCCTGAAACACATCCTTTTTGGACTGCGAAAGAAAGTATGGGGCATTGGGGTAATAT
>JBNLCS010000409.1:0-9925 GCA_050303935.1 Bacteroidales bacterium | reverse complement strand
TGCCGTATTTCAGAATTGGTAGGAACAGGTTGGCCACCACCACCAAGACAACCACCAGGGCAAGCCATTATTTCTATAAAATGGAAAAAGTCTTTACCTGTTTTTACATTGGTAATAAGTTCTTTCGCATTAACTAAACCGTGTGCAACTGCGCATTTTAGTTCAACTCCTTCCAGGAAATTCCATTCGGGCAAACAACCTTCGATCTTTATTGAGGCTTGACGTAATCCTTCAATACCTCTTACAGGTTCTATGTTTAAGTCTTTAAAAGGTACTTCGCGACCGGTAACAATTTCATAAGCAGTACGTAATGCAGCTTCCATAACACCGCCTGTAGCACCGAAAATAACTGCGGCTCCGGTTGACTGTCCCATTAAAGTATCGTAAGGAGTATCCTGCAATTTTAAGAATTCAATTCCGGCTTCTTTAATCATATGGGCCAATTCTCGTGTTGTTAATACATAATCAACATCTTTATACCCGCTGGAATACATTTCAGGCCTATCTGCTTCAAATTTTTTGGCAGTACATGGCATAATTGACACGGATACTATGTTTGCAGGATCTAGCTTTCTTTTATTGGCATAATAGGTTTTGGCCAGGGCACCAAACATTTGTTGGGGTGATTTACAGGTTGACAGTCCATCCAGGTATTCAGGAAATTTATGTTCAATAAATTTTATCCAGCCTGGAGAACAGGATGTAAACATTGGAAGTGAAGTCCCATTTTCTTTATCAACAATATTTTTTTTAAGGCGTGTAAGTAATTCGGTGCCTTCTTCCATAATTGTGAGATCGGCTGTAAAATCTGTATCAAGCACTGAATCAAATCCAAGCATTTTAAGGGCTGTCACCAGTTTGCCAGTTACCCTTTCCCCTGGCCCATAACCCAATTCTTCTCCTAAGGCAACCCTTACGGCAGGGGCTGTTTGTACAACTACATGTTTCTTTTCATTCAACAAGGCATTCCAAACATTGTCAATAGCAGAATTTTCAATAAGGGCACCCGTAGGGCACCGGTTTACACACTGTCCGCAATTGGTACATATCACAGTTGCCATTGGTTTGTCAAAAAAAGTAGAAATTTTCAAATCAGCACCTTTATGTGCAACTCCAATAGCAGATATGCTTTGAAGCTCTTCACAGGTACGCACACATCGCTGACATTTAACGCATTTGCTGTCATCTTTTATAATAGATGGGGAACTTTTATCGAGGATGTAGTTTCTGTCTTCTATTAAATCAATAAACAAACCTTCTCCAACGGCAAATTCATTACCCAATGCTTGCAATTCACATTTTCCGTTTTTATAGCATTTGGTACACTCTGAGTTATGCTCTGACAATAATAACTCAATAATATGCTTACGGGCAGTACGAACGTTTAGGCTATTCGTTGTTACTTCCATGCCTTCACTCACGGGTGTTGCACATGATGCAACCAAACTCCTGGCCCCTTTTACTTCAACCACGCAAACACGACAATTTCCTTCAACGCATAAATCTTCATGATAGCATAATCTTGGGACTTTAATATTTAGTTTTTCAGCTGCTTTTAGGATACTAGTTCCCTTTGGAACACTCACAGATATATTATTTATTTTTAGATTTATCATAATTCAATGGTTTTACAGGTTAGTAAATAATTTCTTCCCTGAAGTTTTCTACAATTGATTTAAACGCATTTCCAATGGATTGACCAAGACCGCACTTTGAAGCTAGTTTCATTGTTACGGATAATTTTAACAATTCACTGAGGTAAGCTGATTTTTTTTCGCCTTTTTTTACTGCTTCAATACCTTTTAGCAATTGTTGGCCACCAACACGGCATGGTGTGCACTGCCCGCATGATTCTTCGGTAAAAAATATCAGATAATTATGCAATATATTATACATTGAACGTGAAGAATTAAACAACTTCATTGAACCACCGGTTGGCACCCCTTCAAAACCAATGATTGTTGAATCGAAACGCTTACGTGGCACACAAAAGCCTGAAGCCCCTCCTACCTGGACTGCTTTTGTATCCCCATCTCCAAAATTTTCAACAAACTGCTTCACGCTCATTCCTAATTCCAATTCATATATTCCGGGATTGTTTGTATCCCCTGAAACAGAGAATACTTTAGAACCTCTGGAATCCGAAGTTCCAAGCTTTTTAAATGTCCTGGCACCTATTTGCACAATAATTGCTGTGTATATTAGTGTTTCCACATTATTGATTGCGGTTGGTTTGTTCATATAACCGTTTGAAGTTGGATACGGAGGTTTGTTCCTGGGCTCACCTCTTTTTCCTTCCATAGATTCAAAAAGGGCGCTTTCTTCCCCACAAATATAGGCTCCGCTACCAAAACGGAAATCAATTTTCACTTCTAGTTTCAGTTTGGTTAACAGGGTATTGAATTTTTCCAATTCTTTTAGTAATTCCGGGATCATATATTTATACTCCCCCCGAAGGTAAATAAATGCATTTTTTGCTCCTGTAGCGTAACATGCCAAGGCCAGCCCGCAATATAATTTGTGTGGAACTTTAGCTAGTAACTCCCTGTCTTTAAAGGTGCCTGGTTCTCCCTCATCGGCATTACATATCACATATTTCTCATTTTCTTTTTCTTCAGCAACCAATCTCCATTTTAATCCTGTTGGAAAACCTGCCCCTCCTCTTCCCTTAAGGCCGGAGGATATTATCGTTTCAATTATTTCGTTGGGTTTATTCTTTAAAGCCTTTTTAAGAACATGTTCAGTGTTAAAATCTTCACTGAATATTATGTCAACTCGTTTTAGTTTGGTTTTGTCCATTTGTAAAAAGTTTAGTAATTATAAATCTTCTTTCATCAAGTCATGTAATATTTGCGTAACCTTTTTCGGGGTTAGTTCAGTATATGGCTTATTGTTTATTAACATGGCCGGGGCTTTATGGCACCAACCTATGCAATTGGTATCTAATAGCGTGAATTTTTTATCATGTGAAGTCTCTCCCGGTTTAATTTTTAACACATCTTCAATGGTTTCCAGTATTTCATTTTTCCCTTTCATGTAGCAGGATATGGTTTTACATATGCGGATTACATACTTTCCCATTTCCTTCAATTCAATAAATGAATAAAAGGATGCAGCACCGTATACCAGTGCAGAAGATAAATCAAGGTTTCTGGCAATTTCAGCTATTTCTTTGTCAGAAACATAATTTTTTTCCTCAACAATTGATTGTAATATGGGCATCAGTGCAGACTGGTTTCTCCCATACTTTGAAATCTGATGATCGATTAATTCAATTATTCGTTCCATAAAATAATATATTAAGATTAGGTTAGTGACATGTCACCTGGTATTTAAAAACAAGAATTTCTCATTCATAATTTCTTATAGTAGATTGCAACACTTTGCATACTATTAGCATATAGTATGCTAATCAGGTTTTAGAATGTAGGACAGAATACCCACTACCTTGTAAAGAATCGATCATTCAGGAACTCCAGTCTTTTAGGTCAATGTTCCTTCAGTGTATCTGATATAATTTTGCGTAAAAATTAACGAAAAAACATCGAGCGAAACCCTGTAAAAACATGTTATATAACATTTTAAAGAAATTAACATGTTGATTTATTCAACATGTTATTTATGTATTCAAAGAAACAATTGAACATTACATGTTTCAACTTGAACCACTTGGGTAATAAATTACGTTGAAATAAAAAGGTTTAAATGTACAGAAATGTATGTAAAAATATTTTACACATAACAGGTTTCTGTATAATATAAAATTAACCGATTACTTTTTTTTGTCTAAAACTTCCCGTATACCTTGTAATCCTCTGGTAATATCTTCCATACTAATTATAAATTGAGCGGTTTGGTTATCTTGCCCCAGTCCACGTAACTTATTGTTTTTCCTGAATGTTTCTACAATTTCTTCCCACCGCTTTTTTTCATCATTATCCATAACTTCAAATAACCCTTTAAATTTTAACATATTGGCTTCTGCTCCTGTAGTAAGGGTTTGAGCTTCGTTCTGATAATGATTTAAAATAAGGGTTTTTAGCTCTTCCTCATTCATTATCGGCAATACCTTTTCAGCTATTTTATTCATATCGCGATATGAACCTTGTAATTTAAAAGATGGCTCTGTACGATACTCATCGGCCTGGGCAGCTGAAATAATATATTGTGTATTTACTTTTAAAATAATATTTCGTACAACGATCAGTTTTCTCAATACATTCACGTATTCATTGATTTCTTCAGATGAATGATTTGCTTCAAAATCAAGACCTTCTTTTTTACCAGTTGATGCAATTTGGATTAAAGTGTAAAGGTCTTTCTGACTTTTGGTAGCAATTTTGTTTAGCACTGGATTTGAAGTAAGAGAATTTTCTAAATAGCTGAGTTTGAACTCTTCTTCCGTACCTCCAATGATATCCCCTATATTGTAAATATCGGCACGGTTGGCAAGCATATCGGGGATCCTAAATCTTTCACCGCTTTCAGTGTAAGGGTTACCTGCCATTACTACACATACCTTCTTGCCCCTGAAATCATACGTTTTACTTCTTCCTTTATAAACCCCCTCTATTTTTCGTTGTGCATCGCAAAGAGAAATAAACTTTTGCAGAAATTCCGGGTTACAGTGCTGAATGTCATCCAAATATATCATTACATTATCACCCATTTCAAATGCCAGGTTCAATTTTTCCAATTCTTCCCGTGTAGCGGCATTAGTAGCTTCTGCCGGATCTAAGGAGGTCACGGAATTACCCAATGAAGGCCCATTAATTTTCATAAAAATGATACCTAACCGGTTCGATAAATATTCCATTAGTGTTGTTTTACCATATCCTGGCGGTGAAATAAGCAATAGCATACCCATAAGATCGGTACGTTTGCTTTCACCTTCTGCCCCAATTTGCTTGGCAAGGTTATTTCCGATTAGCGGTAAATATACTTTATCGATCAGTTTGTTTCGGACAAATGAAGTCATTACCCGGGGCTTAAACTCATTAAGACGTAATTCGTTTGTAAATTGATCAATAATTTTCTTTTTCAGGTTGGTGTAATTGTTATACTTTTTAACATTTACCATTTCATATGTGCGGAGCTTTTGCATAAAATTGTTGTAATGGAAAAGATAAGCCCCATTCTCAATTAACGGATGGTTCCCTTTTAAACCGGCAATTTCACTTTCAACCGGTGTGTCAATAATTTTTCTTTCCTCAGGTTTATTTTCCAGAAGCATGATGGCACATTCGTCAACATATTGTTTGAATTCAATTTTATTGGTTTTTGAAATAAATGCTTTCAGCCAGTTTCGAATCAAAAGGAATGTATCACAAGTGTTTTTATTTACCAGGCTTATTGATTTCTCAAAGTTTTGCTTTAACCGGTTCTTCTTTAAATAATTATGAAATAATTCAAAAAGTTTGTAGGCATTTCCTGAAAGAATAAATTTTTTTCCCCGGGCAACCTCATCAAAAAGATAATTGGCGGCTTCTTCTGTTGTATTAATATCAAATAATTTTGTTGAGGAAAGAAATAAATGGATTAATTCGCGAAGTTTTATTTTTATTTCATCAAATTCTGTTGTTTCCGGAAAAGCTTGAAGAATTATTCCTGCACCTTTCAGGTTAAAATCAATGTTTTGTCTAGTATCTTTTTCTGCATAATAGTTCCAGAAGTAATAAGCACATGTTCTTGCATCAGATCTATAGGTGAGTAGGTCAGCATTTTGTAAAACATGAAGGCACTGCTGAAGAATTAAGAGGGCATCATGATCGTGTAAGCCTTTGTTATAACCCTCATTGTAACGAACTGACATAAATTTTTGTAAATATTTCAGTAAGTCCTCACTTGTTAAAGCTAACAGGTCATTTAATGAGGGAACTTCTTCATTATTTTTTTCATTGGAGGTTTTATAAAACTGATATGCCAGATATTCACCACGGTATACCTGAGTGTTTTCAGATATCAACACCTGTTCCCATACATCCCTGGTCTCAAGAAACTCAGGATCAAGAACCTCTTCAAAAAAATTGGTTCCTGAAAGATGATAATACATTTTGTTATTTTTAGGTACTAAAGAGAGATCAAGAGGCTGTGTATTTACAGAAAATTTATGGTTACCAAGTTTAATTATGTTTTTACCTTCCTCAAATAAATCTTTGCGGTCTTTTAGTTGTCTTACAGCTTCTTCCTTTATAGTTTTAAGCTTGCTTTGCAGGTCATCTGCCTTAACATTGTCGTCAAGTCCTTTCAGGTCATTTATTACGTCACGAACTTTTTCTATCATTAAATCCGAAGCAAAATACCCATTAATTTGGTTTACATCTGAAAATTTTGAAATGCGGCCTTGTATAGCTTTTATAATCCTTTCGGCAGATGACATCAGTGCGTTGGCCCTTCGGTTCCTGGCTTCAAGCAAGCTTACCTTTTTCGATTCAAATGCGTTGTATACTTCTTCCCGCTTCTGGGTAATCTTTTCAATAAACTCATCAAAATCAGAGAATTTTCCCTCAATTTCTTCCAATTGCACCATTAGTTTAGTGAGGTATTCGTCCGTTTTTGATGGCGAATCACATAAATCAAGATAATTTACCACACCTTGTTCAACCAATTTTAATTGTGAATTAAACCCGGCCTTTGCTTCCAAAGAATGCAGTCCTTGTCTTTTCTTTTTTAGCCTTGCCTTAATTTGGTTAAAATTTGAGTAAATGGCAGAAATATTATTGATAATTTGTGTTGTTTGTGTAGCATCTTCAATCTTTAAGTTACTAACAATATCAATCAGCATTTCAAGCTGTCCGGAAACTTCAATAATATTTTCAGAAACATCGTCTGCATCTTTGACTTTGCTTATTTTATCAATGGAAGTATCAATTTCCTTTACCTTTATTTCATAGGGTTCCAGGGATTTTTCCTTGAGCAAAAAATTCACACAATATTGAGAAGTTTTCAAGGTTTTTTCGGTTACCTCGTTCTCCATATTTTCTACTTGTTTAAGATCAACATATCTTAAATCCTTAAGTGTGATTATTTCTCCACGTACATTTCTTAAATCTGCCAGGGTATTAACATATCGGTCAATGTTGTCAAATTTTTGTTTGGATATATGCCGGAATATATCTGTTACTTTTTCATGAACAGCCTGAACGCGTGAATTGGTATCTTTTCTAAGATTTGTTACTTTTTCATATTCGCTAATGGCAGAAGATGCAGATTCTTTTATTTCTTTCAGGGGAAGGTTCAAGAGGAAAGTCTCTTCATTATCAAGCCAGTAATATGTATCCATTAAATCAGTGGCACGTTTTACCAAATCAACATATAGATTTGTATATGAATCTTCCTTGTTAATCAATAACAATAATTCATTACATTCGGCCATGGCTTTAACAATATCTTTGTTGCCTATTTTGAAAATTAACGAATCATTTGAGCTTAGTTGTTGCAAATCACTTTTCATAAATGGGGTTTGCCAAAGTTGCACAGCATGGTGCTTTTTTTCTTCATTATCACTTTTGAAATAACACAATTCGCCATTGTCAAAAAGTGAATATCCATTACAGATAATAGGTGTATCTATTTTTTGGGTAATGATATTATAGATCAAAATTACGTATGTACCTTGTTCCTCATTATAAAATTCATACAAATAATCTTCACCATTTACAGATGCCTGTTTATATTCAAATTTCAGGCCTGTAATATTGTTTTCAAAAAGTTTATACTGGCCTGTTTGGAGGTAATAACCATTTGAGAAAATAATTCCTTGATTATCAGGCAACAATACGCAGGCATCTTCCAAAGAATCAATTCGAATGGCTTCCTGGACCTTTGAATTAAAAACTATATAACGGTATTTTTTTTCCTGGTAAGGCAAAATTTTCAGCACAACAATATTTCCTATTATGGAATAAAAAATTTCAGCATCATCAAGGGTTTGATTTGGGTTGTCTACTTCTTCAGCATAAATGCCCAGTCCGGTATCTGTATTGTTTTCAACCTTTACGGTTAGGTCACCACCAACGGTTTCAACAAAAACAATATCTTCAATAGAAACATGGGGGTGAAGCCCCATCTGGTATTGTTCACGCGTAGTTTTTTTCCACGTAAACTCGTGTTGGTCAGGAAATACAAATTCGTGGGTGCTCCTGTTACCTTGATAAATCAGTTTCTTATTCTTTATTAGCCATTTAAATGTTTTTATATCATCAGCACTTTTACCGGTTTGAAAGACCATAAATAGGTGAGGGCCTATAATGGCAAACTTTTTAAATCGTGTGTTTTTATAATATTCATATAAGTTCTCAAAATCAGAGATAAACTTTTCGTCTTCAATTAAAGAAAGATCTTTGGCAGTGAATTTCTGTTCTGCATAACCGTAAATGCTGAAAACATCTGTTATAGATATTTTGCTTTTCAAGCCTATGTTAACATTGTATCCAAAAATAAGGCTTGAATTTATGGCAACCATATCGAAGGGAATGCAATTATTGGATGTTGTAATCCTGTTGGTGGAAATGAGTTTGGTTTCAATAGAACCAAAAACCTCTTTACGTGCAGCGTTTAATTTTTTAATTCTTTCCTCCAGGTCATTTCCATGCTCTTGTAATCGTTTCCTGATAATCTCATAAGTACCTTCTTCAAGCGTAATGTTTTCTTTTAGTTTTTCTTTATCAGTTTGATTTTCAGCCATAACTTTTGATCTTTATATAATGGATTTATAAAATTGGTGAAGTGCATGGACTATTCTATACATAGAATATCAACATGCACAACACGTTAAAAAAGAAGGGCTCACACGTTATACTATTCCAATACTGGCTGCTGTTTTTTCAGATATGCCCAACGACTTGGCAATTTCAAGCAGGTCTGCCAAAACGCCCCGGTTTTTCTCATCATCGTTTTCCCTCATAAGTTTCATTATTAGTGCACTTATTGAAAGGTTTCGGATATCGGCCGATGAAACACCAAACTGTTTGATCAGATCAGTAACTTTTTCCCTGAAATTTTTTCCGTCTTTTGATTTAAAAAATTCGTTCTTGATATCTGAAATTATTTCACTGTTGCTAACAATTTTGTCTATTGCCTTGCCTTGCGTTATTGATCCTATAATTTTATCGAAGAACATGGTCTCACCACCAACAATATCAATTTTAGATGAAAGCAATGCCTGTGCAATAACTTTGGCTTGTGCATCGGCTATATCTTTTTGAATACGGATGCGTGCCAGTTCAATTTCTTTGTCTTTCTCAAGACGCAGTTTAAATTCTTCGTGGTCTTTGCCCACAGCATCCAGTTTTTTCATTGCCATGCCTTTTTCTTCAATACCTTTTGCCTCAACTGCATATTTTTCGTTCAATACTTTATTTTCTGCCATCCCTTTTTCTTCGTTGGCAATTGCTTTGGCTTTTATCACATCAGCTTCAGCACTGCCAACTTTCTTAGTGGCTTCGGCTTGTGCTGCTGCTTTGGCTGAAATACCTTTCGATTCTGCAACAGCTTTCATTTCAAGTACTTTTGCTTCGTTTAAACCTTGTTTTTCCATCGCATCAGCTTTAGCTTCAATAACTTGGGCATCAGCGACACCTAATGCAGCTGCTTCTGCTGCTTTTGCTTCTGCCATAATTTTCATTGCTTCGGCTTTCTTACCTGATGCTTCAAATTCTGCTTCAGCATCAATTTGCAATTTTTTGGCATTGTGGTCGGCAGCGTTTTTAGCTGCTTCCGCAGCTTTGATTTCTTTTACAAAGGCCTCTTCAGCAAGTTCTTCTGCCTTGGTTATGGCCACTTTTTTGCTACGGTCAGCTGCAGCAAATTCCTGCGTATCTTTTATTTTTTCCTGTTCTGCAACAGTTGCTTTTTCTACCTCGACCCGCTCGCGAATTACCTCTTGAATTTCTTTTTTCTGTATCTCAACAGTTTTCTCTTTTTC
>JBNLCS010000408.1:0-2850 GCA_050303935.1 Bacteroidales bacterium | reverse complement strand
GGCAGGGGGCTAAGGAAAGGGGGGGGGCGTGGTAAATTGCCCAAATATGGGATTATCAAATTACCAACTGATCATGGCGTCTCCAGGTTTATAGAGTTACCTGAAAAAGATGACAAACACTATATAATGTTCCTTGAAGATTTGATCATGCGCCATGCTGACGAAATATTTCCAGGTTATTGGATCGGACAATGGTACAGTATCAAAGTTACACGTGATGCCGATCTGGAATATGAGGATTATGATGGTGAAGATTTGATAGAAGTGATTGAAAACCTTGAAACAACAAGGGCTATTGGGGAGCCAAACCGGTTTCAATATGATGGTGATATGCCTCAGAATATTCTTAATTTTTTAATTGAAACGTTTAACATTAAAGAAAATTCCCTGGTTGTGGGCGGTAAAACCCATAATTTTAGGGATTTTTTCACATTTCCAAATCCCCGTTCCCCGGAGTTGGAAAATGAGAAGTTTTATCCATTAAAAGTAGCTGAGTTAGAATCAGGTGAGGGTATTTTTAATACAATTTTAAAAAAGGATATATTGCTGCATTTTCCTTATCAGTCATTCGATTATTTTATTGATTTTCTCAATGAAGCAGCAATTGACCAGCAAGTTACAGAAATTAGGACAACCATGTACAGGGTTGCAACAAAATCAGCGGTTGTTGATGCACTGATCAGGGCAGCGCTCAATGGAAAAAGGGTTATCGCTTTTGTAGAATTAAAAGCCAGGTTCGATGAAAATGCAAACCTGGAGTATTCAAAAGAAATGCAAAAGGCGGGTATAAATATAATATATAGCTTACCGGGGTTGAAAGTGCACAGTAAACTTGCTTTGGTAACCAGGATCAATATTGAAAGTGAAGAGGAAGAATGCTCTGCTTTTATGGGAACAGGAAATTTTAATGAAAAAACTGCCAGGTTATATTGTGATGAAGGTATGTTTACGGCAGATAAGGAACTGGTGAATGATGTCAAAACATTATTTTATTTTCTTGAAAAACAAACCTACAATGTTAGTTATAGTAAAATTTTAGTGCCTAATTTTAATATGGTACCTACCTTTAAGGAGCTTATTGACCAAGAGATAGAGAATGTTAAAAAGGGAGGGAAAGGTTATATAATATTAAAAATGAACGGATTAGAAGATCCTGCAATGATTGATAAACTTTATGAAGCCAGTGAGGCAGGGGTTAAAATAGAATGTATTATCAGGGGCGTTTGCAGGTTAAAGCCCCAGCTACCTTTTAGTGAAAATATACGGGTTATACGAATTGTTGATAGGTTTCTGGAGCACTCCCGGATATTTTATTTCTCTAATAATGGAGAGAACATAATATATTTGGGTTCGGCAGATTGGATGAAACGCAACCTGTACAGGCGCGTGGAATGTGTTTTTCCTGTTAATGATGAAAAGTTAAAGCGTGAGATAATGGATATTTTGGCAATACAAATTGCTGATAATGAAAGTGCCAGGTTGATTAATAAATACAACCGGAATGAAAAACTTGATAATACGTACCATAGCCTTAGGGCACAAGAGGAAACATACAAATACTTTATGGAAAAATATAATCAGGGCAACGAAAAGGAAGGTCTGTAATATGATAAATTTTCCCAACTTGTTATATTTTTATAAATTTATGTAAACTAAAATGTTATGATCGATTATATTGGTGTACTTACATCAGGGGGGGATACCCCTGGACTAAATGCTGCATTGCGGGGGATTGGCAAAGCGGCAATCGGACAATATGATATGCATGTTATTGGTTTTAAAGATGGTTTTAGGGGACTGGTTGAAAACCGTACCGTCCGTCTTGAAAGAGAAAGTCTCAGCGGAATATTGACACTTGGTGGTACAATTTTAGGCACAAGCAGGGACAAGCCGCACAGAATGCCGGTTGCAGGTAAAATGATGGATATGACCGATGTAATAGTCGAAAATTATAAAAAACATCATCTTGATGCATTGGTATGTCTTGGTGGTGGCGGTACACAAAAAAACGCACTTACATTAAAAAATAAAGGGTTAAATGTTATTACACTGCCAAAAACAATAGATAATGATGTGGCTTTTACTGATGTTACTTTTGGCTTTGATACAGCCATGGGGATTGCCGTTGAAGCTATCGATCGTTTACATAGTACGGCGTACTCGCATCATAGGATCATAATAGTGGAAATTATGGGCCATAGGGCAGGATGGCTGGCGTTGGGGGCCGGAATAGCCGGTGGGGCAGATGCTATTTTAATACCTGAAATCCCGTATGACATAAAAATAGTTGCAAAAGCAATACTGGAAAGGGCACGAAAAGGCTCGCCGTTTAGTATAGTTGCAGTAGCTGAAGGTGCAATAAATAAAGATGTAGCCAAAGAAGTCCATGCTTTAGAGAAAAAAATCAATAATGCAAAAGACAAAAAAGATAAATCAGAATTGAAAAACGAACTGAAAACCGTTGAGAAACTGCATGAAGGAAATTCGATGAGGTTAGCAGCTATTCTTGAAGAAATGACAGGTATCGAAAGCCGTGTAACCATACTTGGCCACTTACAGAGGGGGGGCACACCTTCAGCAGCAGACAGGCTTTTGGCTACAAGGCTGGGAACAGCTTGTGCCGAATACCTGAATAAAGGACAATTTGGGGTGATGGTTGCAGCCCGAGGTGAAAAAACCGAACCCATCCCATTGGAAAAGGTTGCCGGGGTTAAAAACCTTGTCCCTTTAAACCATGATTGGATTAAAAGTGCAAGGGCTGTTGGTACCTGCTTGGGGGATGAATAGTTTTGTTAATTAGTCGAACGTGAAAAAGCCCTAAATTTTTAATAAAAAAAGATATTTCTATCA
>JBNLCS010000407.1:0-9031 GCA_050303935.1 Bacteroidales bacterium | reverse complement strand
TCAATCTAAAAATGTTTTTACACGATCTAACTCACCTGATTTGGACACCGAAATAGAAAAACTGATCGTTGAATTATATCCCATGAATTTTGAACAACAAAATTATATCTGGGGGAGTTTGGGTTCTAAATATATACCTTCTGTAATGTATAAAATTAGAATGTTGGTAATTCAGGAGATGGATATTCTGGCAGAGGCTTATCGTATTTCAAAAGCAAATATTAACGAAAGTAATGCACAATGAACCTATTTAATTATAAACGGCTTTTCTCTGTGAAATATATCCATGATTATTACAGCAATGGTTTTTCAAATGATTTTACTATTAAGGCAACTGAAAAAACAGCAGAAACATTGCAAAAATCAGGATTGATATTACGGCAGGTTAATAATGGTTTTGAAATCCATGCAGATTCACGCAAAATAGGAGATCAATATAAAACTTTAAAAGAAATTGATGTAAATAGCAAGCTGGTTTTTTTACTTGAATTGAATAATCCGTATTTTATAAATTTTACCGACCTCCCTTTCAATAATAGTATAAAATCACTTTTTTATTTTAACAATGTTGAAACTTCTGAACATAATGAAAATATCCATCTTTCAACTTCTGAGTACGTAGGTAAAGAACAAGGAGTGGAATATCACTACGATTATTTTTTTAAAGAAATTATTTCTGATATAAACATAGCTTTCGGGGAAATAATTTTTCCGGATGATAACACTTCGTTTCAACAAAAAAGGTTTAAAGTATTAGAGAAAAACACGGATACAGAAGGAAAATTTCTGTATTCTTTCGTGCTTCAAAATAAACCTGCAGGCCGGTTTAATTTTTTGTTCAATAAGAAAAAACAAAACGAAGTTTTTTATTACAATATTACATCGTTTAAGAGTTTTAAAATTTTCGGAATAATTGAGATATTCCTGGATAATTCCGTTTTACCCGATGCAAGGTTTATAAATGAGCAGAATGTAATTTCGGAAAAAGAATATTTCATAAAATTCAAAAATCGCTCCACGTATTGGAGGTATATTGTAGATAACAAATCGAAACAAGATCTTCAAGATCCTGGAATTGTGCATACGAAGCTTGATTTGAATTTTGATAAAGACAGTGCATTGAATTTTACTTCCCAGGATGTTATTCCTTTATCAAGTGACCCAATTCAGGGCCTTGAATTCAGAAAAAATAAAAATGCAGCAGGTAGTAAGATAAAAAGTAATTTACCCAATCCTGGAATTGATATGATCAGGATTGACACGGATAATGAAAATAAAATTTACTCAGATATTTATGTAACTATTTAGAAAATAATAAATAACCAATGTAAACCAATTTATTTATGGCAAAAACTTATAAAACCCCCGGAGTTTATGTAGAGGAAATATCCCTACTGCCTCCATCAATAGCAGAAGTAGAAACTGCTATTCCAGCCTTCATAGGCTACACGGAAAAAGCTGAAAAAGACGGAGACCCTATTTACTTTAAACCTACCGTTGTTAAATCAATGGCTGAATACCGCAGTTATTTTGGAGGAGCCCCCCAGGTGGCCCCAACTGTAACACTTAGTGAAACTAATGTTGTCACCAAAGTCGATAACGGTGACAACAAGTTTTACCTTTTTGATAGTTTACAGCTATTTTATAATAACGGAGGAGGAAAATGTTATATAATTTCTGTTGGAAAATACGAAGACGGGAAAATAGAACTTGGTGATGATACCAAAGGATTAAAAGCTGGTTTGAGGCAGCTTAAAAAAGAAGATGAACCTACCCTCATATTGGCACCAGATGCGGTATTAATGGAAGGGGATACTGATTTGTATGATTTTCAAAAGGCTGCCCTCGACCAAAGCAATGAATTACAAGACCGTTTTGTAATTTGTGATTTGAAAAATACATCTACCGACAGTTCAAGTAAACTGGAAGAAGATGCTCAGGATTTCAGGGATAATATTGGAATAAACAATTTAAAGTATGGTGCTGCATATATGCCTTGGTTAAATGTTAACCTTACTAAGAATGTTTTGTATAAAAACCTGACCCTTAAAAGAGAAAAAAGTGAGGAAACACTTAAGCTTGAAAACCTGACAAAAGATAAGGATATTCAGGATTTTATTGTTAAGAACCTTCAAGCTGCGGTTAATATTAACAAAAGTATTAAAACAGATATTATTGACCACATGACGGGTGGTACCCTTACGTTGAAAGAAAAATTCAATGCTATTATAGCAGATTATGAAGAAGAAAAGACATATACTGATGCGGATGACTTTCATAGTGAAATACGGGCGATTTACAACTATTTAAGTGATATTTTGTATCAGCTTTTGGTTGTAGTCCGTCAAAAAATTACTGATACTACTTCGTTTAAGTTAAAGGCAGATTTGGATAAACTTGTGAAAGACAATGAGATAAATGAAACATTAAAGGTTCTGATTCAACATTCCAATGCCACTATAGGCTTTAGCGGAAGTACTAAAATATTTCAGGCAAGTGGTGCATTTGCTACCAGGCTGGCAGCGCTGATTACTCAAATTAATACAATTACCGGTTATGTGGATGGTGATGATGGGTTTATTAAAACTGGGGACACCGATACCGATATCAATGCAGAATATGCTGCTGAAAGTGATATAGATAAAAAAGGAGATATAGCACGTGATGCTGCAAGCTCTGCTTTCAGTTTTATAAATGCATTGGTAATTGAGTTTAAGTTACATGCAGAAACCTATGAATTAAAATTTGATGAGAGTTTATCGGATATTTTTGCATTGTATAAAAGCATTATAAAAAAAGTTAATGAAAAAATGAATGTGCTTCCTCCAAGTGGTGCTGTTGCAGGTGTTTATGCGCGTGTTGATAGTAACCGTGGCGTTTGGAAAGCCCCGGCAAATGTTAGCTTGAACTTGGTAATAGGCCCATCGGAAATGATTGACAGTAAAACGCAGGAAGGGTTGAATGTTGATGTTAATGCCGGAAAATCTATTAATGCGATTCGTGCATTTGCAGGAAAGGGAACACTAATTTGGGGTGCCCGTACACTTGCCGGTAATGATAATGAATGGAGGTATGTTCCTGTAAGGCGGTTCTACAATTTTGCAGAAGAATCTGTAAAGAAAGGTTCTTCATGGGTGGTTTTTGAACCAAATGATGCAAATACCTGGGTGAAGGTAAAAGCCATGATTGAAAACTTCCTGATAAAACAGTGGCGTAATGGTGCGCTTGCCGGTTCAAAACCTGAAGATGCTTTTTTTGTAAAAGTTGGGCTAGGCGAAACAATGACATCGCTTGATATTTTAGAAGGAAGGATGAATATTGAAATCGGAATGGCTGTTGTTCGTCCGGCTGAGTTTATCATCCTTAAATTTTCTCACAAACTACAGGAATCTTAGAATTATTTATTGTTAAACAAGAAAAAAATTAAATATGGCAGAATATCCATTACCCAAGTTCCATTTCCAGGTAGAATGGGGAGGAACAAAATTAGGCTTCTCTGAGGTAAGTGGCCTTGACGTTGAAACTGAAGTAATAGAATACCGGGATGGCATTATGCCCGAGTATAGTAAAATAAAAATGCCGGGTATGCAAAAATACGGCAACCTAACCATGAAACGGGGAATATTTAAAGCCGATAATGAATTTTTCAATTGGTGGAACACCGTCAAATTAAATACAATTGAAAGACGCGATATTACAGTAAGTTTGTTAAATGAAGAACATGCACCCGTAATGTCGTGGAAAATAAAAAATGCTTGGCCTATTAAAGTTCAAAGCACTGATCTTAAAGCAGATGGGAGTGAGGTTGCAATTGAAACACTGGAAATAGCCCATGAAGGATTGACTATGGAAATGAGCTAGGCTTATGGAATTATTCTATCCTCCGGTTGGCTTTCATTTCTCGGTGGTATTTGAACTTTTTCCGCAAACCCCTCAGGATTTCAGGTTTCAGGAAGTACAGGGCTTATCTGTTGATGTGGAAACTGAAGACTTTGTTGAGGGGGGAGAAAACAGGTTTGTGCATAAACTTCCCAAACGGACAAAGTACTCGGAAATTACGTTGAAAAGGGGTATGTTCATAGGTTCGGGAATTGTGTTATGGTGCCGTAATGCGATTGAAAGTTTTAATTTTCAACCAACCAATGTCATTATTACACTCCTTAACGAAATGCACTTACCTATTTCAGCGTGGTATGTTGTGAATGCTTATCCTGTGCAATGGTCAGTCTCCGATTTTAATGCAGAAGAAAGTAAAGTAGTGCTTGAAACCATTAAATTAAACTACAATTATTTCAAAGTAATAAGAATTTAAACATCAACAATTACAATAATGCCGGTAGAGATCAGGGAATTAATAATCAGGAGTACCTTTCACGAAGGTAATGCTGAAAGTGTTAGTGAAGATTCGTCTATTAAAAAAGAACAGCTTATAGCCGAGTGTGTAGATAAAGTATTGCAAGTGTTAAAAGAAAAGCAAGAACGCTAATATGGATTTAATAACAGGACAGGAAGGACAAATTAACAAGTTGACCATTACCGTATGTGATGAAAATCAGCAATATGCACCAAAAACAGGTGAAGAATTTGTGTATACTGCCTTAATCAATCCTGAAGAGATAAAAAAAACACTGACCATTGAATATGACAGTACGCAAGCTGATGGAACAACGGGTGTAAACCTGAAATTTAAAAAACAAAAATTCGGTTCGCTTACTATTGATCTTTTGTTTGATGGAACCGGGGTCTTGGCTAATGACAGATCTTTTGGTTCAAATTTTCTGGCGAATCAAAATCCCGATAGTGCCAAAAAACAGTTGGATCAATTTAAAAAAGTGGTGTACGAATACGACTCGGATAAGCACGAACCAAATGTTGTTCAAATTAAGCTTGGAGAAGAAATCATATTGGAGACATGTAAATTGCTTTCTCTTGATCTTACTTACAGTTTATTTAAACCTAGTGGGGAACCACTTAGAATAAAAGCTTCCTGTAGATTTGGCTCTAGCATTGATGACGAAGAACGGGTAAAAAAGGAAAATTCAAAATCCCCCGACCTTACACATATAAGATATGTGAAAGAAGGGGATACATTACCCCTTATGTGCTTCAATATTTATAGGAATTCTTCACTATATCTCGAAGTGGCCAGAGTGAACAAATTAACAAATTTTAGAAGGCTAAAAGTGGGTGATAAACTGTTTTTTCCACCGATAAATAAAAAAGAAAGATGAGTGAAGAGAGAATTGTACCAAGCCCGGCAATACCTGATGTAGTAACTTTTACCATTTTAATTGATGGGGAAGAAGTAGACAAAACTATAAATATTTTGTCCATTATGGTCCTTAAGGAAATAAATAAAATCCCATACGCTCAACTGGTAATAAGAGATGGCAGCGCATCTCTTGAAGATTTTGAGCTTAGCGCAGGGGACTTTTTTCTACCTGGTAAGGAAATTGAGGTACAGGTTGGTTATCGTTCCGAAGAGAGTACAATATTTAAAGGGGTTATCATAAAACATGGTATTAAAAAGACATCGTACGGGCCTTCTTTGCTTGAGATAGAATGTAAAGATAAATGTATAAAACTTACAGCCGGTCGTAAAAACAGGTTTTTTTATGATATGACTGATAGCGATTCTTTAACTGAAATACTTGATGAATATGACGTGGATGCTAATGTTGAATCAACTGATACGGAACACCAGCGGTTAATTCAAAATCATGTGTGTGATTGGGATTATGTTTTGACCCGTGCAGAAGTGAATGGTATGCTTGTTATTGCTGATGACGGGTCACTTCAGGTGAAACAACCTGAGGTTAGCGGTGAACCTGTTTTAACCCTTACTTACGGGGCCAATATTTTGTCGTTTGAAGCTGAAATGGATGCCCGTTTTCAGTATCCGGCAACTTCAACCGTATCGTGGGACAGCGCTAATCAGGAAAATCTTGAGATGGAAGGGGAAGAACCTGAATCTCCGGCACAAGGCAATTTAACGTCATCCGATTTGTCAGAGGTTTTGGGTGCTGAATCGTTTCTTTATCAACATAACGGGCAGCTCAAAGATCAGGAACTACAATCCTGGGCAAATTCCATAATGTTGCGCAGCCGTCTGGCCCGAATAAGGGGGTGGGTGTCTTTTCTTGGGTTTGCAGACATAAAACCAGATAATGTGATAACACTTAACGGCTTGGGTGACCGTTTTAATGGAGATGCCTACATATCCGGGGTGAAACATGTTATTAATGATGGAAACTGGACAACACATGCCCAAATTGGTTTGGATCCCGAATGTTTCATCAGGAAAAAGGATGATGTTGTTGAAATACCTGCTGCAGGAATAATTCCACATATCAATGGTTTGGTAATTGGCAAGGTAGTACAACTTGAAGAAGACCCGGATAGTGAAGACAGGGTTAAGATTAAAATTCCTGTACTAGGAGCCGATGAAGACGGCGTTTGGGCGCGTATTGCATGTCTGGATGCCGGTGAAAACAGGGGCACTTTTTACAGGCCGGATATTGACGATGAGGTTGTTGTTGGTTTTTTAAACGATGACCCGCGTGACCCGATAATTCTTGGACAGTTAAATAGCAGCGCTAAACCTGCGCCATTAACTGCAACTGACGATAATTTTGAAAAAGGGTACGTAAGCCGTGAAGAATTAAAACAAATTTTTAATGATGAAAAAAAATCTATAGAAATTTCTATACCTAATGGTAATAAAATACTACTTACCGAAGATGAGGGGGCTATAATAATTGAAGATGAAAATTCAAATATTGTAACAATGAATAGTGATGGTATTACCATGGAAAGCCCGGGTGATATAAATATCACAGCCAGTGGCGATGTGAATATTGAAGGGACAAATGTTAACGTTACTGCCAGTGCAGAGTTTAAAGCGGAAGGCAGTGCCGGTGCGGAAGTTTCATCGGGAGGTACAATGACCGTAAAAGGCTCTTTGGTACAAATTAATTAAATAGATATATATGCTAGCAGCAAGAATAACAGATATGCACGTTTGTCCTATGGTTACAGCGCTGGTACCACACGTTGGAGGCCCTGTTTTACCACCAGGCGAAGTAACTGTATTAATTGAAGGAATGCCTGCTGCGAGGGTAGGTGATATGTGTACATGCACAGGCCCGCCTGATACCATAGTAGCAGGATCGTCTTCGGTAATGATAGGAGGAATGCCTGCAGCAAGATTAGGCGATTCAACCGCTCACGGGGGAACAATTGTAGCTGGTGCAGGAACAGTAATGATAGGAGGATAACTTATGGAAGAAAATGAAATTTATTTATCGGTTCTGGGTACAGGTTGGTCGTTTCCACCTGAATTTTCGCAAGCGTCTAATTCTATTGTTCTGGTTGATGATGAAAAAGATATCAGACAAAGCCTGGAGATTTTGTTATCAACCCAGCTTGGTGAAAGGGTGATGAGACCTGATTACGGATGTGACCTTTCTCCGTACGTGTTCGAAACCATTAACCCATCTATAAGGGCACAGATAAAAAATATAGTTGAAAGGGCAATATTATATCATGAACCCAGAATAAAAGTTAACAACATTGAATTAATAGTAACAGATGAAGACGGTACCATAAATATTGAGATTGAGTATACTATAAATGCCTCAAATTCAAGGAGTAACTATGTGTATCCGTTTTACATTAACGAAGGAACAAATATTAGTAAATGAGCGATGCCAATAAAATAAAAAATCACTTATTCAGAGATGGTACAAACCAGGAAATGAGAAACCTTGAAGCCCTTTCAAAGGATTATGTTAACATTGATGAAAGGGACCTGATAGATATTCTGCATTTCACAGGTAAATATGCCGGTTTGGTTTCTTTTATAAATAATGAAAATAACTTTTCGGGCAATTGGGCATCTTTATTCCGTGAATTGGCTGAAATTAAAAATAGAAAAGAATTCAAATCATTTCTTAAGAGAAATGAAAGAAAGGTAAAACCTCACCTTGCCCTTTTTCTTTCTTTTTTACGGATATTTAAATATGCTCAAAACCAGATCAATAATATTACCTGGGAGCACCTAAATTTTTACTATAAAGAAGTATTAAAAATAAAGGAAAAAAGTGAAGTGCCAGATAAGGCACACGTGTTGTTCACCCCTGCGAAACAAGTAAAGAAACCTTACCAGGTAGATAAGGGCACTAAACTTTCTGCCGGAAAAGACAAAACAGGGGTGCCAGTAATTTTTAAAACAACAGAAAATACAAGTATAAGCAAGGTTACCCTAAAAAAAATACAATCCAGTTTTAAAGATAAAACCAATGGTTGTTTATATGTAGCAACACAAGCAAATTCTGCTGATGGACAAGGTGCCGATTTTGAAACCCCTGAACCAAAATGGTCTGCTTTCGGACAATCACAAATAGGTATAAAACCAACCATGTCCCTTCCTGAAACAGGTATTGCTATTGCCTCGCCTGTACTTGACCTGAAAGAAGGGGACCGCACGGTTATTTTTACATTTATTTTGAAAAAAGAGAAGAAGTTGGCTCATGGTGTTGATAAAAATATTATAAAAAACAACGCGCAAAACCTTAAAAAAATTGAAAATGCATTTAAAATCTATTTTACAGGGGAAAAAGACTGGACAGAACCAATTTTAACGAATGCGGAATATTCCACGGACAAACTGGTTATTACCGTGAAACTTGATCCGGATTTTGATGCCGTGTATAATTATGATGAAGAAACACATGCTTCCGGCTACAAGGTTGAGGTACCCGTAGCTAAAATTATATTAAATAATGTTGCCGGAAAAAAGTATAATTTTTATGAACATCTTGAATTTGAAAGTATTGAAATAACAGTTGATGTAAAGGATATTCAGAATATTGTTATACAAAACAGTAATTCAGTGCTCGATCCGAATAAGCCGTTTCAACCATTTGGTGCAGAGCCTGTTCTTGGACAGGATTTTTACGTGGGCAGTAATGAAGTTTTTAAAAAGCCGCTCACGTATTTAAAATATAAAATAAAATGGCAAGGTACCCCT
>JBNLCS010000406.1:0-3217 GCA_050303935.1 Bacteroidales bacterium | reverse complement strand
TATGCAATGTATATCTGCACCATGTGCTGGATGAATGGATGGATAAAACGATCCGGCCACTGCTAAAAGGAGAAATATACATAGTCCGTTACGCAGACGATTTTGTCATAGGCTTCGAAAACGAAGAAGATGCCATCCGGGTATGCAGAACCTTGCCAAAGCGGATGAATAAGTACGGTTTAACCATTCACCCCGAAAAGAGTAAGCTCATCAAATTTACCCCATGGGGGAAAGGGGGGAAAAACACCAACTTTTGATTTTCTTGGATTTACACATTACCGGACCAAGAGCCAACGGGGCAAATGGGTCGTAAAGCGCAAGACACGCCAAAAGAAAATGCAGGCCATAACCAAAGGGTTGAGAGACACCTGCAGGATACATAAACACGAAAAGCTGAAAGAGCAAAGTAAAATACTTGGTTCCAAGCTGCGTGGTTTGTACCAATACTATTGTAATCAGTAAATAAAAGTGCAGAGTTTTTGGCAATTCAAAGTGCAGAGAAAATGGCAACAATAATGCAGAACATTTCATTTCAAAAATAGATAAAAATCAATCATTTTTAAAAATAGTTTTCCGGTTCTTCATTCTATAACTTTTTCCTTCCAGGTTTATCACTTCACAACGGTAAAGCAGCCTGTCCAACAGGGCAGTGGCAAGGACTTCATCGTTAAGCATTTGCGCCCATTGTTTAGGTGATTTATTTGTTGTGATTATAAAAGCTGTTTTTTCAAAAAGCTGGTTGATGAAATTAAACAGGTTTACAGCCGTAGGCTTATCGATAGGAAAAAGCATGATATCGTCAATAACAATAAGGTTTGCTTTACATAACCGTTTGTAATCGGCCAAAGCAGTTCGGGTAAATTCTTTCATTTTTAAAACATTGACAAGGTCTTCCATCGTCCTGAAGTAAGCCTTGTATCCTTTTTTGATTGCATCATGGCATAAACCCGATGCAATGAATGTTTTACCTGTACCTGATGGCCCCATTAAAATGATATTATAAATTTGGTCGAGCCATGAAAGTTCCCTTAACTGGTTCATTTGGGTTTTATTGGTACCATTTTCAACTGTAAAATCGTAGTTGTCAAGATTATGGTTTAAAGGCATACGGGCAACCTTAAATTGCCTTTGCAGGCTTTTTTCTTCCCTTATGCGGGCTTCGGTCTGAAAAAGCCCTATAAGGCAGTCGGAGTAGCTTAATTGCTTTGATTGTGCGTTTTGCAATGCGTTTTCCAGGTGTTGCGCCATCCCGGTCAGGTTAAACTGTTGGCAGTAATTTTTAATGATTTTTGTTTTTTCCATGTTAATTTTTATTTGACATTAATGATTCATAATCTATTATATCACTAGTGTTGGGTGTGAATTTGTCCAAATTGGCCTGCCTGTCTGGCAATGTTTTTATCTGGGCATTTTCAGCAATGGTAATATTCGTTGTGTCTTGTTCAATTTTAGTTGCAATGGCCTTAAAATCGGAAGCGTTGTATATCTTTTTGTCTATACAGAATGCAAGGGCCACGTTAAGTGTTTCGGTTCTAATTGTTCCAAAACATTCATTAATGGATTGAATTTGGTCCCTGATGTACCTGGGCTTTTCCAACCGTATCAATTCGAAGAACGAGACCGCATTTGTCGGGTTATCAAATTTTCCTGCCGTCTCTATAATCAACTGGTTGATCCTGGTGGTTTTGTCCCTTTTGTGGTCGTTATTAAAAATGGTTTTTCCTTTACCAGTGGATATAGGATGTGAGCAGATCATATTGCCATTAAGGTCATTAATATTAAGCCTTCCATCTGTTTCTGCTACGGCGACCTTGGTGCCATTGCCAGCCCATGTGCCCTGGGGGAGTGTGTACAAGTTGCTTTTGTATGATATTGTATTGTCTTTTCTGACTGTGTATGTTTTTGTTTCATTAAATTTAAAATTCATGGTGGCATATGGTTTAAGGTGCGGTTTTTCAATATCCCACAGCTCCCGTGGTGGTTGTTTTGTTTTTCCGTGTGGCTGATGGTTGGCAGTTCGGTGGAGCCATGCGATGGCCTCGTCATTTAGGGTGTCAAGGTCAAAATACGAACGGTTATATAAAAAATTCTGTTTTACGTATTTGACCACATTTTCAACTTTGCCTTTTGTTTCGGGGTCTGATTTACGGCAGAAATAAGTTTTAAAGCCCCTTTGGTTTATGTATGATTTAAACGTTTCGGTGAGCAATAGGTCCCCTTTGTTTTCATCATGGATAAATACGGAGTCCTGATCGTAAACAATCTCTACAGGGATACCTTGAAAATGTGCAAAAGCTTTTTCGTGGGCATTTACGGCTTGCACGCTTGTAAAAGGTGTGTTGTTAAAATAAACGTATTTATATCGCGACCGGCTTAAAACCATGGTGAAAAAATACACTTTCTTTCGGCCACCTGTGCTGGTACGCATGTTATATTCGCCAAAATCCACTTGGGCTTGTTTCCCATAAGAAAGTTCTTCAACAATTAAATAATCACGTTCCTGTTTTGTTTTTGGGATGTTATGGATTTGCCTGACCCACATAACAAAGTTGTAAACTGTTTTGGGGTTGACAGCAGGAAAGTCTTCATCAAACTCTTTTAACCAATCATGCATCTGGGAGGCTGAAGTGTCTGGGTATTTTTCCAGTTTTATCTTTACAAATGACTCATATTGGGAAAGTCCTTTGGACCGGTTATTCGAAGTGTTTATAAATGCTTCATACTGCCCCTCGTCCATTTTCAGGTATTTGCTGACGGTTCGCCAGTTTATGCCAAGGTATTTCGAGATATCTGATATACTATGCCCCTGGCGGCTCATTTTGTGGATTTCATGATACATGATCAACTTGTTTAAATATCTGTTCATTGTTACCGGTTTAATTGTTCCCGGTAAAGTTGATTTTTCCGAAGATGAATTTGCCCAAATTTGGGCAAATTCATCTTCGGAAACTCTGCATCATTGTTGCCAAAAACTCTGTATTCTTATTTGCTATTTTCTCTGTATTGTTATTTACCGATTAGACTACTCTGATCAATGCCTATAATAATATCCTCACATCCCCCAAAATATAGCCTTGTGTACTCCCGTCCATCTCGAGAAGGTACATTTAATTGCTGTCTTTGTCCTTGGTAAATATTAACAAAGCCTCCGTTTCTAATTCCCTGTGAAAAACCATATTGTACGTGCACTCTTTGACCATTAAACATAATAGTTGTA
>JBNLCS010000405.1:0-3024 GCA_050303935.1 Bacteroidales bacterium | reverse complement strand
AAATTCGATTAGCTAACAGCCACTCTTTTTTCTAGGCAGAAAAATTTTTCTTAAAAAATAAAATTAAAAAAATAAGTTAGAAAAAAATCACTTTAGGTGTTTTTTAACAAAATTACTGGGTGATTGGTTAAATGTTTTGTTAAAACATTTTGTAAAATTGGAAGGTTCTGTATAACCCACGGATATGGCAACTTCTGAGATTTGCATATCTGTTGTCAAAAGAAGTTTAGCAGCTTTTTGCATACGAATTGAACGAATATAATTATATACAGTTTGATTAGTTAGAGCAGAAACCTTTCTATACAATTGCATTTTGCTCATTGCCAATTCTGAGGCCAACAATGGTGGATTAAATTCTGGATTATCAATGTTCTTTTCAATTACTGCATTTAATTCCTTCAAGAATTTTGAATCAAGTTTATTCGTAACCGCTTTTTCATTGTCAATATCAATTCCTAAATTAAAATGCTTTCTTAATTTCCTTCTCTGCTCAATAAGGTTGTTAATTCTGGTTTTTAAAATAGAAACGTTAAAAGGTTTGGTAATGTAGTCATCTGCCCCAATATCATAACTATTTTGAATTATTTCATCAGAATGCCTTGCGGTCAATAATATTACAGGGATATGACTAGTACGCTGATCATTTTTTAGTTTGCTGCATAACTTAATTCCATCCATCTTATCCATCATCACGTCGCTAATTATCAGATCTGGCATCCTGTTAATAGCTTCTTTAAACCCATCCAGTCCATTCTGTTTTTCTATTATTCGGTATTTTGTCTCCAATTCATCATTAAGGAACATTCTTAGCTCGGTGTTATCATCTACCAAGAGTACTAAAGGTTTTTTCACAGAAGTATTAGACTTATCTGAACTGTCAATTTTAACAATTTCTGAATCTTCTTTGAAATCCTTTTTATTCTCCTCAACTTCATTTTGAACTTCATCATTTTTCTCTGGATCAGATTTAAGAATTGGAAAATAAATAGCGAACTCTGAACCTTTATCAATAACACTTTCAACTTTTATATATCCCTTTAAACTTTCAACCAGTTGTTTCGATAATGCCAGGCCAATCCCTGTACTTGTACTACCAATTGGTTTATTTTTATTTACTTGCTGAAATGGGTCAAATATTTTTAAAATCGATTCCTTGGGGATCCCCACACCTGAGTCAGTTATTTTAATTTCGAGATACCCTTTTTCAGAAGAAACCCCTGTAAATTCCAACTGATCTTTAATATCAACACGCAATGAAATTTTTCCAAAATCCGGGGTATATTTAAAGGCGTTTGATATTAAATTAAATAATATTTTATCTAATTTATCAGCATCAAAAAATGTACTCAACTCAGAAATTGAAGAATGAAAAGTGAAAGACATATTTCTTTTTTCAGCGTAATTTTCAAAATTCGAATAAGTTCTTTTAATAAAATCAATTATATCTCCATTTTTCCATTCTATTTTAAGATAACCTTCTTCTATCTTACGTAAATCGAGCAATTGATCAATGAGCCTTTTTAATCGCTGAACATTTTTTTGCATTATAGTGAAGTATGACCTTCTTTTCTCAACAGCTACTTCCCCATTCACCAAGGCATCCAAAGGTGCCGAAATTAATGTTAAAGGCGTGCGTAATTCATGGCTAATATTCGTATAAAACTGTAGTTTCATTAAATCCATTTCATGAACCCTTTTAGCATTCATTCTTTCCAAAGCCAATGTATGCTTTTTCTTTTCTTCATTAAGAAAATATATATATGTCCATACAACAATAGAAACCAGAAAAATGATATATATTAAATATGCCAACGTTGTTTTCCAAATGGGAGGTTTAACCGTAATTTGTAAAGAAATTTCTTTAGAATTATTTATATGTCCCGGACTAAAAGCCTTCACTTTAAAGGTATACTGGCCATGCATTAAATTGGTGTAAGTCATTTTCCTTTCTTTATCTAACCTGCTCCAGTTATTCTCAAGCCCTTCCAGGATACATGAATATTGCAGGTCGTCATGCTGTTTGTAATTTAATGCCGCAAATGAGATTGTTATATAATTTTGATTATGCTTTAAAATGATCTTCTTCAATTTACTGGGATGTATTTTTAAAGGAGAGTCTTGGGTATTAATGGGTATATTTTTGTTAAATAATTTAAAATCAGTAAATACAAGATTTGGTTTAAAAGAATTTTGTGAGATATTATATGGGTTAAAATAGACAATACCTTTATTGCCACCAAAATATAGTTTATCATCTTTTTCACAACTAGATCCAAAAAAAAAGTCATTTGATATCAAACCGTCTTCTGTCTTAAATATGGTAAACGAGAAATCTTCAGGATCAAACCTACATAAACCATTATTGGTACCAAGCCATAGAATACCTAACGAATCTTCAATTATTGAATTCACAATATCATCATGAAATCCACTATTAAAATTGTATTCCTTATAAATGGAAGTTTTTGTATCCAACAAACAAATCCCCCCATCCTGCGTAGAAAACCATATTTTCCCGTGCGAATCCTGATAAACTATTAATATTTTTTTTTCAGTCAGCTTTTCACCATTTTCATTTTTAAAATCATGAATAAATTTGTATCCGTCTTTTGATTGAATTAATCTATTCAAACCTGCTTGTGTACCAACCCAAATATCTCCGTTTCTATCTTCCAGTAAACTCATTATTATATCATTGCTTAAGGAATATTTATCCACCGGGTCATATATGAAATTTTTAATACTGACTTTTGAATGATCATTCTTTTTCAATTCATTAGAATCAATCAGGCTCAACCCATACCATGTACCGATCCATATATTCCTGTCCCTATCTTGTAAAAGACACATTATGTAGTCATTTTGAACTGATTCTTCAGGAAAACTGGTTGGAAACCGCCTGTAGTTAATCATCTTATTTGTAGAAACATCGTGACCTTGATTCCGCATATATCTGATAATTCCATCACCTTCAGTCCCCATCCATAAATCACCTTCAACATCCTTTATAATAGTCTGAATATT
>JBNLCS010000404.1:0-4091 GCA_050303935.1 Bacteroidales bacterium | reverse complement strand
TGTACCAAAAAACTGGAAGGAATAAACTGATTATTATGTATAATCTAACACTTATAATATCCCAATACCCGAGTAATTTGGGAGGTCACCCACGAGTACAAATCGAAAAATTTAATTAGAAACAAGAAATTTAAAAGTTTTTCATGGATTTAAACGGAAAACAATTTACAGAATTCATGCGCAGGGAATCCCAATTGGAAGATCAACGAGGTAAGGCGGCGCAAAAGAAACAGCATGTAAAAGGTAAACTAACTGCCCTTGAACGTATCGAATTATTATTTGATGAAAACACCTTTGAAGAAATTGATGCCTATGTGAAATCTGCAGGATCCACAGGTTTTGGTAAAGTAAAAGCATCCTATGGTGATGGTGTTATTATCGGTTATGGTAAAATAAGCGGTAGGCTCACATATGTATATTCGCAGGATTTTACGGTAATGGGTGGCTCTTTGGGTGCAATGCATGCACAGAAAATTTGCAAAATACAGGATATGGCCCTTAAAGTTGGGGCTCCCATAATAGGAATTATTGATAGTGGTGGGGCCCGGATTCAGGAAGGAATAGCCAGTTTAGCCGGATATGCAGCAATATTTAGCCGAAATGTAAGGTCTTCTGGGGTGATCCCTCAAATATCTGTAATAATGGGACCAGCAGCCGGAGGGGCAGTTTATTCTCCTGCTATAACAGATTATATTTTTATGACAAATAAAACAAGCTATATGTTTGTTACTGGCCCCAATGTAGTAAAGGAAGTCTTAAATGAAGAAGTTAGTTTTGATGATTTGGGGGGCGCCATGGTACATTCCAAAAAAAGCGGTGTAGCCAATATGGTATTTGAAGACGAAGAAAACACATTACTGGGAGTACGTAAACTGTTAACTTATCTGCCCTCAAATAATCTAGAAAACCCACCTTACATCCAAAATGAAGACATGGAACCGCGTAGGGAGGAAATATTAAGGGAAATTGTACCGGATGACGCCAACAAACCATATGATGTAAAAGATATAATTCGCATTGTTGTTGACAGGGATACGTTTTATGAGGTTTCGGAAAACTATGCTCAAAACATCGTTGTTGGACTTGCCCGGCTGGCAGGAAAAACAATTGGAATAATAGCAAATCAGCCAAAAGTGCTTGCAGGCACACTTGATATTAATTCTTCGGTTAAAACGGCAAGGTTTATTAGGTTCTGCGACTCTTTTAATATCCCTATTTTAACATTTGAAGATGTTCCAGGATTCCTTCCGGGCATTGATCAGGAACATACAGGAATTATAAGGCATGGGGCAAAATTACTTTATGCTTACGCCGATTCAACAATCCCTAAAATTACAGTAATTTTACGAAAATCTTATGGCGGGGCTTATTGTGTTATGAATAGTAAAAACCTGGGAGGTGACTTTAATTTTGCATGGCCAACAGCAGAAATTGCGGTGATGGGCCCAGAAGGTGCCGTAGCAATATTGTATAAAAAAGAACTTAGTGAAGCAGAAGATCCTGCAAAACTGAAAAAAGAATTAGCTGTAAAATATAGGGAAGAAGTAGCAAATCCTTACATAGCTGATGAAAAAGGATATATCGATGAAGTTATTGATCCAGCTGAAACAAGAAACAAACTGATTAAAGCTTTTGAAGCACTGGAAAACAAACATGTGAATGTACCATCCAGAAAACATGGAAACATTCCATTATAGAGCGAATCAGCAGGCATGTAGCTATATATAAATAAAGTATGTATGCTTGTGAAATTAAGTTTTGAGAAAATAATGAATTTATGAAGATAAAAAGCATTTTAGTTGCAAACAGGGGGGAGATAGCCATAAGGGTTTTTGAAACAGCAAAGAAAATGGGAATAAAAACCTATGCCATAAAAACTTCTAAGGAACCCAACGCACTATATGTAAAGGTTGCAGATGAAGTTATCGATTTTTCTATCCAGTTTGCAGATTTACCTGAATTTTTAGATATTGAAAGAATCATAACAGCTGCCAAAGAAAACAAGGTGCAGGCTATTCACCCTGGATACGGTTTTTTAGCTGAAAGTCCATATTTTGCCAGAAGATGTGAAGATGAGGGTATAATCTTTATAGGACCATCAGCAGGGGCCATTTATAAAATGGGTAACAAAACAATTGCCAAACAAATTGCCACAAGGCATAAAGTGCCTCTTTTAAAAGGAAGTAGTGGAAATGTTAATAATTTTCAGGAAGCCCTGAACATTGCACACAATATTGGATATCCAGTAATCCTTAAAGCAGCATCAGGCGGTGGTGGAAGAGGAATGCGTATTGTTGAGAAACCAGCCGAAATGGAAAAAATGTTCAAAATGGCTACCACAGAGGCGGAAAAAGCATTTAATGATCCTTCCGTTTTTATTGAAAAATATGTAAGAAACCCAAGGCATATTGAGTTCCAGGTGCTTGCAGATAAACATGGAAACGTAATACATCTTGGTGAAAGGGAATGCTCTGTACAGCGCAAACACCAAAAATTATTAGAAGAATCACCTTCTGTTGCCCTTGATGAAAAATTAAGGGGAAAAATGGGACAGGCGTCTATTGACATTACTAGGGCTGTTAATTATATAGGGGTTGGTACCGTAGAGTTCCTTCTCGATGATGATAAAAATTTCTATTTCATGGAAATGAATACAAGGATACAGGTTGAACATCCCGTAACAGAAATGGTTACGGGTATTGACCTTGTGGAAATGCAGATAAAGGTTGCCCAGGATGAAGTTTTACCATACAAACAAGAAGATATAAAATTAAATGGTTGGGCCATTGAATGCCGCATTAATGCTGAAGATGTACAATCAGGATTTTCCCCTAATCTGGGAATAATTGATAAAATATCATTACCCAAAGGAAAAAATGTAAGAATTGATTCCGGTGTTGAAGATTGCTCAGTGATCACCCCTTATTTCGATTCAATGATCATGAAACTAATCGTTCATGAACAAACACGTGAAAAAGCAATTGCGGCAACAGTTGCAGCATTAAACAAACTTTGGATAAAAGGGGTAAAAACAACCATCCCATTTTGTAAAGCCGTTTTAGCAAACTGTAATTTTAAAGGTGGGGATTTTAATACCTCATTTGTGGAAAAAGAACTTGATCAACTATATTACGAAGAACCTGATAACGAAATGCTTGCAGCTTTTTTTGCTTCGTTGCATTATGCGAATGAAGTTGAAGTGCAAGAAAACACTGTTATTGATGAGAAGGGAAGAAACATGGACCCGTGGGTATTGAACAAACGATTAAAAACAAATTAATTACGCAGAAAAGAGAAATTGTTTTATTATGAAATTTCCAAAATGAGTTGAAGTGTTATTTAATTGAAAAATATCATTTATTATCGTTAAACATTTTGAATGTATGAGCAAAGCAGACAGAAAAACAAAACCACCAAAAAAATATATTGCTGTAAACGAAAAAAATAAAAAATATGAGGTAAAATCCCCCCTCACTGAAGAAGCAAAGGTTAATGGGAAAGTGATAAATGTTAAGATAGCAGAAGACGAAAGTGGATTCGGGTATATTTTATATAAAAATAAAAAATACAACGTTCAGATTTTAGATAAAAACCAGAACAAATACCATATATTATTAAATGGGGTAAGCTACTTTTTTACTGTTGAAACGCCCATTTCTTTTAAAAGAAGAAAATATCTTGACAAAAATAAGGAGTCATCGAAAATTGAAATGATCCTGGCACCAATGCCAGGTAAAATTGTTGAAATACTTGTTGAAGAAGGCGATAAAATTAAGGCCGGTGAACCGGTTTTGACCCTCGAAGCCATGAAAATGCAAAATGAAATTGTATCACATGTAGAAGGAACTGTTAAAAAAATTCAAGTTAAGCCTGATGATTCCGTTATGAAGGAAGATATTTTAATTGAAATGGAAAAATAATCAATTATACATTTCAATTAGATTTGAAACAAGGTCAAGGTTAAAGGGTTTTTCCAAAAAGTCATCAAAACCATTTGAAAGATAAAGAAGTTTGTCCCGCTCTATTGAAAAAATATAGGCGGTTTGTGCAATTACAACAGTATTCTTTCTTATGCTTTTAATTTTTTTCAT
>JBNLCS010000403.1:0-15729 GCA_050303935.1 Bacteroidales bacterium | reverse complement strand
AATGTTTTGATTTAAGTGCATGATTTTTCATATATTCTGTTCAATATGTTTGCAGCAATTTATCAAAATTCCCATGCATTTAACTTATAACCAATTCATTGAGTGTTTTTCAGCAGACCCTAATTACCCTTTTTAACGAATGGAACCTAAAAAAAGTGAACTCATGAACCATTTATGAAGGTGAATAAAAAAGGAACATGTGTATAATTTAAAAAATTTCTGCCTGTACTTACATTGGTTTTTGTAAATACAGGCAGAATATATTCAATAAAAGATATTACCTAATTTAAAGAATTACACCAACTTCAGCTATCGAGCTGTAAAAGTTGTTTCGTACTTCACGTAAGGTAGTAATCCTGAAATACCGTATTTTTTCTGGTTTGTCAAACATTTTTTCCTGACGGCGTGCTGAATTCGAAAAACGGCCATTTTCAACAACGGTTTTCCAGTTTTCCCCATCCAGGCTCACTTCCAGGTTATATTCAGCAATTCGCCCATTGCTCATTTCCTGGCGTGGTAAATAACTCAAACCTTTTACTGTAAGTACTTCGCCCATATCTACTTCTAAAAAGTGGGGCTGTACCAAGCTATTATCTCTCCAATCAGAATGCCAAATGGTTTCCGGATTATTGTCGATAGCCGATTCTGGTCCCTGTCTACTGAAACTGCAATCAGCTTTAGCGCTCCACTTCGATTTATTGATATCGTAAACCTGTGTTACCTTGTTGCTTTTCATTTTACCTTTAATTTCAGCATATGTGGTAACTTTCCCTCCCTTTTGTAAATCGAACGGTTTTGTATATTTTTTGAATTTTTCATCATTGATAGAATAGTAAATTGTCGCGTCTTTTTCTCCCGACAAGGAAACAATACCATTTTCGTTGCGCTTAACAACCGGCGCCTTGGCCAGCAATAATTCTGTTGAATTGTACTTCTCTCCGGCATATTCAAAAATCGATTTCTGCTGAAATTGAACAGGCCGGTAGGTAACACTAAAACGGTAATCACCATTTGTAACAACATACTGGGGCAAAACTCCCGGACCACAGGTTGCTGTTCCCAATCCACCTATCATATCGTCAAAGTTTACAGTAACAAAACCTGCATCATCCAGTTCATTCATGTGGCGGGCTTCGGTAATATCGGCATCATCGTAAGGATAAGCGCTAAAATTCATTGCATTTGACCCGCTCATCATCAAACCAATACCTTCCATATTGGTAACAGTAGCCCAATGTACATCAGACTGGTTACAATTATCTTGTGGGACCACAATGTTGTGATTGTACAATTCTTCTGCTGTTGACGCGTAAAAATCAAATTTGCCACCACTTTTCCGGTCGGGGTAGGTAGATACACCTCCTAAACCGTACCAGTTTAATTGGTTATATGATCGTGGCATTTTCATTTGCAAGCCCACTTTAGCTACTGCATAAACAGTTGATGGTAAATTAACTTCGCTTGAAATGGTAAATGTACCATCCGTAAAAATTTGGTACTGTATAGCCGCGTTAAAATCATTGGATGGGCTTTTTAACATGACAGGAACAATTAACAAGATTGAGCCATCCTCCTGGTTTTTAATTTCGGCTTTATCAGCAATCTGTTGCAGATTATCCAGTCCGGCAGACCTCCATGCACGCATTCCGTTTCGGTCGCGAATATCGTTTTCTGTAGGTGGACGGAAAAAGTTCAGCCTTGGCCCTTCGTTCATTAATTCTGTTCCGTCAACCAGGTAAGACGAAATTATTCCTGAGTTTGATTCAATGGTTATGCTGAAGTTTTCACCTTTTACTGTAGTATTTGTTTCGTTTTGCTGAACGGCAAGATTTCCCTTATTTTCAACTTCTTTAAATGCTTGCGGTTGAATGGGTAATACAAATTCTTCCCAGGCTTGTTCATGACCTTTTTTTACCAATCCGTTCCTTTTTTTTGTTACCATTGAGAAATTCAGGACATAGGATTGACCCGCCTTTGGTTGCTTTAATTTTGGTATTAAAATAGAGAATGACTTGGATGATTGAGGCGCCACATCCATATCCGGGACCAATCCATGTGTCACAAACCCTTCAGCATCTTTTATGGTCCAAATGAAATTAAACTCGTTTAAGTTGGTAAAGAAAAATTTGTTTTGAATGGTAAATTTACCGGCAAGCAGGTCATCAGCCTTAATTGATATGTTTTGATAAACCTTTTTAGCTTCATATAATTGTGGGTTTGGAACCCGGTCCGGGTTCACCAGGCCATTAATACAAAAGCTATTGTCGCTTGGCTTGTTGGTACCATAGTCGCCACCATAGGTAAAATACATCCTTCCTTTATCATCCACTTCACGCAATCCCTGGTCAACCCAGTCCCAAATACATCCTCCCTGTAAGGCGGGATATGCCTCAATGGCATCCCAATAATCCTGTAAACTTCCACAACTGTTTCCCATGGCGTGTGAGTATTCACACAAAATCAAAGGTCGGTCGGGATTCCCCTTTGCATAATTTATAATCCCGTCAATGCCCATGTACATAGGACAGAAAATATCGGTGTGATCTTTCAAACCTGCTTGTTCATACTGCACCGGGCGGCTCTGGTCGCGCTCTTTGATCCATTTGGCGTTGGCCACAAAATTAATTCCGTCGCCTGCTTCATTGCCCAACGACCAAACAACTATACATGCGTGGTTTTTATCACGTTCTACCATTCTTTTGGTACGGTCAAGATGTGCCGAGCCCCATTCAGGCTGTTTGGCCAGGCTGGCTTCACCATACCCCATCCCGTGCGATTCAATGTTGGCTTCATCTATTACATATAAACCATATAAATCACACAACGCGTAAAATTCAGGATCGTCAGGATAGTGGCATGTACGCACGGTATTAACATTAAATTCCTTCATTACCAGGATATCTTTTAACATCATTTCACGACTGATAACGTGTCCATTGTCAGGATCGTGTTCGTGACGGTTCACGCCTTTCATATAGATGGCTTTCCCGTTCACGAGCAACTGTCCGTTTTTTATTTCAGAAGTACGGAACCCTATATTTTGTGAAATAGCCTGCAAGGTTTTTCCGTTGGCATCTTTTAATACAATTAATAATTTATAAAGATTGGGTTGTTCCGCCGACCATTTTTTGGGATTATCCACAGTAGCTTCAAATTGAAAGTGCGTTGAACCGTTTCCTACAGATAGTGTTTTCGACAGGTCGATTTGTTTCTGACTTTTGTCCATGCTTGAAACCGAGGTTTCAATAGTGTAGTCCCCCGTGCTTGCACTGAGGTTCTGAACTTCAACATCTAATGAGAAAGTGCCGTTGGTATAGCTATTATCTAATCCTGCCAGTACAAAATAGTCCCGGATATTGACCTTGGGTGTTGCCAGCAGGTAGACATCACGTTCAATTCCACTAATGCGCCAGAAATCCTGACATTCTAAGTAACTTCCGGTACTCCAGCGATAAACTTCCAGCGCCAGTGTATTTTCACCGGTTCTTATATATTTCGTAATATCAAATTCTGCAGGGGTTTTGGAGCCTTCGCTATAACCTACCTTTTGGCCGTTTACCCAGATGTAAAAAGCGGATTTGACCGCACCAAAATGGATAGAAATTTGCCGGCCATCCCAGTTATCCGGAATAGAGAATGAGCGACGGTAACTTCCTACCGGGTTATATTCGTTTGGGATATGGGGCGGGTCAGGCCTTTTTCTTTCTATTTGCCAAAAAGGATATCCGGTATTCACATAAATAGCAGTATCAAACCCCTGGCGTTCCCAGTTGGCAGGTACCTTAATATCTGACCAGTTACTTACATCGAAATTTTCTTTATAAAAATCAAGTGGCCGGGTTGCCGGGTTGCTGGCAATATTAAACTTCCATATGCCATTTAACGATTGATAATACCCGGATTCAGTTCTATTATTGTTCCAGGCAATTCTTTCATTTTCAAATGGTATAAAAAAGGCGTGCGGGGCAGCGCGGTTAATGTTAAATACTTCGGGGTTTTCCCAGTCGTTTATTTCCTGTGCAAATATAAAAGTGCTGCTAAATACGGATAACAGCAAAATACATATTGTTCTTATCATAGTACATTAGATTTATATAGATAAATTAATTCAATATCAAAAATAGAATAATTTGGTAAGTTCCCGCAACTATTTAACGTATTCTGGTAAATTATTTAATAATAAAGTATTGTTCTAAAGGAGCGAATGCTCTCAGATGGTTGTTGATGACAAATTGCATGAATCGTGTATGGTTGCTTGTTATTTCCTTGTCAAATTGTGATAAGGTTTGCACAATCAAATGTTAGTAAATTTTAGTATGATTTCAGCACCTTAAGAAATCCATCTATATATAGCGTTTTCATTTCATTTCTCACAGCTTAGAAAAAAGTAAGAATAAATATCATGAATACATTTTTTTCATCCTGTTTTAATGTTTTACTCTAACAACTTCAAAACCTTTTCTAATGAAACATATTTGAAATTTTGGTTAACCATCTTACCGCCATCATGGTTAAACCCGTCCTGAACTACCAGGATGCCCATGGGGAAATCGGGGTTCAGTGGGACAGTTGATATTTCTAACCCATCGGTTTCTTCAGCGCCATCAACTTTGCCACCTGTCAGGGTAAAACTGGTAATATATCTTTCATTGTTACCAAGTTCAAAAATGGCATAGGAAAAATTTCCCTGGCTCGAGGCTAATAAATAATCTTTATTACGATAATTAAATATGGCAAGGCCCTCAATATCGTAAACAATATTAACATTGTTACTGTCACTTTCCCGGATTTTAATTAACTCACTTGTTTCTTCCAGATTGGCTTTCATTTTAAATATGGCTTCATCTTCAACCCCAAAATAAACCATGGCATTTTTATCATCGGCAACTATTCCCTCTGGCTGACTGTTTACCGTAAAGTTTCTAAGCAATTCTGCATCAATAATATGGTTGCCTGTTATATGCCATTGTTCAATGGAACCGCCTTTGCCATTCACAAATACATAAAATTTATTGGATAATATATCATGGTACAAACAAACACCATACACTTCATCTACTCCCGATTTAATATTTTTAATGGTATCAGATAATTTTCCTGTTTCCGGATCAATGTACATTAAACTAATGGCGTTGATGCTTCTGTTACTCCCGGCAACCAGGGCTACTTTTTTACCATTAAAATAGAAATTGTTTCGTACATCTACGTTATTGATACGACCAATTTTTCGATATTGTTTTTCGTTTCCTTCAAGGTCATAAACATAAAGCCCTGCCTTTTTATTTGTTCCTAATACCAAGCTTTTTTCAGGTTCTTTTTCATTGATCCAGATAGCCGGATCATCGGCAGCATCTTCACCTTCTAATGATTCTACAGCCTTGGTTTCAATATCTGTGGGGATATGGTTTTTAATTTTCTTTTGTAAAGAAAGTGCAATGGCATATTCCACGGAATCTTCATGGGCTTCTTTTTCAAGTTCAAGTTGTAAACTATCTGATATGCTTGTTATGGAATTTTCTGGAAGACTATTTCTGTTATTGTTGGTACATGCAGAAAATAAAATTATAATTAGTGTGGTGGATAAAATGGTTGACTTCATGTTTAAACAGTTTTTATTAAAAGTTAAATTTAACACCAATCCGTCCCCACCATGAGTAAAACTCTCTTTTGTAGAACCTGTCAGGAGTACCCAGGTAGAATACAAGTGGGGAATTAGTGAGGTTAATAATATCAGTGAATAGTTTAATATTTTTTGTAATTGAATAATTGGCAGTAAAGTCAAAGTGCCAGGCATCATTGTAATATTCATCAAGATCTTTGTCCAGGCCTAGATCATTTAAAAAGGCATCGTGGTAATTCGCAGAAAATTTTGTGTATATAGTCTTGGTTTCAAAGTACAGGGCTATGTTTAGGGCATGTTTTGCCTGACCCGGTAACTGGATAACTTCAATATCATCGGTTGATGAAAAAAGCTGTAAGGTATCACTTTCAGCACCAACGATTACAATATCATGAACCAGGTTGCCGGGAATACGTTTTTTAATTTTTGCTTCGGAGAGTGTGTAGGTGTAATTGAAATAGATTCCAAAATTTTTCAGAAAACCTGGTAAAAAGCTAAACATAAATTGACTGAGAATTTCACCTCCGTACACATGTGCATCAATTCCATTTAAAGGCATGGTCCCTGTAATTGGAGCTCCTCCTGAACTGGCATCACCTATTATTTCACCATTTCTTGTAAATGTTCCAAAGCGGGCATATCGGGAATAATTAAAAACAAAATTGTCAATTTTTTTGTAAAAGAAACCTCCTGATAGCAAGCCATCTCCCTGGATATATTTTTCGGCAAGAAAGTCGATGTTTAAAGAAACAGGATAGTTGAGGTCGGGGTTACCAAATTTCACTTTTCGTTTTTCTCTTGATTCTACAGGCAAAACATCCTCAAAATTAGGGCGTGCATAAGATTTTGTTATTGCTGCCCTGATATTAAACGTGTTATTCAACGCATACTTTAGCTGAACCATTGGTAGAAACATGGAGAATGTCCTTCTATCAGATGTATCAGCCATTCCTTCGTAATTGTCATGGTTATTATAAAAAATATTTGTGGTTGTATAACTGATATCGGTTATTTCGTATCTTACACCTCCAAGTATCATAAGTTTTCCTATGTCGTGCCGGATCATGGCATAAGCCGCATATATGTTTTCCTTTGCCTGATAATCTTCTGAAAAAGTCCTTTCTGTTGAGTCGTTTATATCGGTAATAAATAAATGAGGGTATTCATGATAGAAATTGGTTAATTTATCAGGCGATGGCATATGGTTTAATTCATAGTAGTTTTTATTAAGAAAATTGTTGACATAAAAGTCATCTTCAATATCCGTGAGTGACATTTCAGGGCCAAAAACGTTGGGATTTTCACGGGTCCTTCTTACATATCTCGAAAAACTACTGGCCTCTGCATCTCTTTCCTTGTTTTTAAATCGTATTTTTCCACCTGTCTTTACATAACCGTTGTTGTATTTCCCTATATGATACGGAATTCTAATATTAAGTTTGACTGTACTATTTTTGTCAGTTACAAATGCTTTTTCAAATAAAAGCTGGTCAAGGTTATATTCATCATAAGAGTAAATATCAGCGCTATCCGGGCCATATGGAAAAGTAACTCTTGGCCAGTTGGGTTCTTTCAAATCAAATTTAATATCGATACCGTGTCCGGGATTTTTAAAAGTTGATTCAAATCTGTCGGGTTCGTTTTCCGAAGCCAAAGAATAGGCCGCTTCATAATCCAGTGTAACGTTGCTTATTTTGTTTTCACCTCCAATATTTAGCGTACTAATGTTTTGATTTTTAGTCCGGTCCTTAATATCATGTTCAATTTGGCTGTATGTATAGTAGCTTTCTACGAAGGCATCATCAAGGTCGTAAACCAATCGCCGTCTTGTTTCATCATCGCTAAAATTATTGTACATACCCCTTACATAGAGCATTGAATTTTCATTGAATTTTAGATCAAAGGAAGTACTTAAACCAATTCGCTCACGGGCAATAGTATAATGCCGCAATTGTACTTCTTTAAATTGTATGTAATGATTGTTTACACCGGTTTCCTGACTTGCCGAATTACTAAGCGTACTTTTAATATATTCATATTCCATATTATCAGCACCCTGATTATTTTTAAAATAGCTTCCATTTATATAAAAGCCGAATATACCGATTCTTTTACCAAGTGATAGCTGGCCCTGATAATTATTTGTACTACGTATGTTGTTATATCCGCCTGATAATGATACTTTCGTTTCAAGTTTCTCGCTGGTAGCGCTTTTCGTTATTATATTAACATTTCCTGCAATTCCATCACCATCCATATCGGGTGTAAGTACTTTGGTTACCTCAATAAAATCAATTTGGTCAGCAGAAATAACATCGAGCCCAACATATCTAACATCACCTTCCGGGGATGGTATTTGTTCTCCGTTAATGTTAAAATTGGTTAATTCGGGTGGAGTACCCCTTAATTGTACATAGCGTCCTTCGCCTTGGTCCCTTTGTAAGGTTATTCCCGGAATTCTTTGAATAACTTCTGCTGCATTCATATCTGGAAATTCTTCAATTTGTTCGGATGACACCACATTTTTAATATTCATTGCATTTTTCTGTTTTAACATTGCCTGTACCTGGCCTTGTGATTTACCCCGAATCTCTATTTCTTCTAATTCCGTTGCAGAATAATGCATTCGTATGGTTTTATTAAGTGACGGACTTGTTGAAAAATCACACGCAATACGTTGATCAGTATAGCTTATAAACTGAATAATAAGAACAACTCTTTCTTCTTTTATCCTTCCGATAAAAAACTCGCCGTTAAAATCTGCAATGGTCCCCCTTAAACTTCCTTCAACTGAAATGGTTGCACCGGTTAAAGGTTCGTTGGTGGCATTGTCAACAATTTTTCCTGTAATCGTATTGTAGTTTTGGCTTTGCACTAACGAAGCGGCAAATAACAATATCAGCAATAAAGAATAACCTTTTTTAAGGAACATCATCGGAAAATTACAATAATTCACGAATTTTAATATTAGTATGATCATACAAATTCTGAATTGAACTATGAATTTGTATGATCGTATGAAATTTGAAGCCTGGATTTATTCAATAACTATTTTTTGTGTAACGGTTTTGTTTTCCTGAACAATATTTATAAAATAGAGCCCTTTTTGAAAATGGTTTACATCCAGTATATTATTTTCAGATAATAGGTTAAACGAACCAACAATCTGACCAGTTTGGTTTGTGATCGTAACCCGGGCATTGCTCAACTTTTCCAGTACGATATTTAATTTTCCGTTTGTAACAGGATTCGGGTATATTGTGTTTTGATTTTCTGATACGTTACCTGTTGTTGTGGTTGAAGCATCATAGGAAATAACCAGTTTAGGGACCCTTTCAGGATGGTTTCTTCCATCACCGGGATTACCAGAATGATCTTCATCAAGCGGATCGGCAATATTTTCAAAAGATTCAAATTCCCTTGCGTTGTCGGCATCGTCATTCACACCCTGATCTTCTCCCTGAAATATGAAAGATAATGCATTTCCTGATGACCAGCCAGTCCTGTTTATTACCTCCTGAACGATTGTTTTTAGTTCCGGGGTTTGGTATTGTTCCCATATAACCCATTCTGTTGTAACTGTCCATTTTACTTCACCAGAAGTCAGATCTCGTGTTGTAAATAATTCATTATCGGTGTATGTTGCTGCATTGTCTGTTGCTTCACATTTTATGGTCAGTTTGGATGTATCTGCGGCATCTTTATCTTCATGTGAAGTTAAAATAATATATGCCGATTCAATAGTTGCTCCCTGGGGAACGGTAACATTTTGAAAACGCAGGCCTACCGAAACTATGTTCTGATCATCTTCTTCCGGTTCCCAACCAGCATCCAAATCATCATCAAAAAGGTCATCTATTTCACTTTCATCGTCAGACCAACTATAAATTTCTTCAGCATCATCCGATGAAAGGTAATACGTTACAATTGCAGTGATGGTATCATCTGCTTCATCGTCAGTGTCCATATCATTCCATAAGGTATCCGTAACTGCATCACCTGTTGAGACAATGGGGATTTCAATTGTTGTGCTTTCGGCATAAATCAACAAAGTTCCACAAACTAATATTAATAAACCCAGTAAATGTTTTTTCATATTTATTTCTTTTTAAAGTTAATTTGCCACAATATTAGTATCGGGGAAACATCCTCACAATAGTCAGGAAAGTGTTAAATTCATGGTACTTTATACCATGTCAAAATTTCATCTGTTCAAATTATTGTTATATGTGGAAATGGAATGATGTGTGTCAAAAAGTCCATTACCAGGGTGATTAAAAAATAACATTGCTTTAATGGAGTTGAAGATAATTTAAGATTATATTAAGATTAAATTATGGTCATGCTAATATAATACAACCTATTTTTACAATATAGTTAATAAACAAGAATGGATATGGTTCGTGTAGTTGTAGCAGATGATCATGCCGTTGTACGAACGGGTTTACAGTTGATTTTTCAGGATCATGGTATTCGTATTCTTGCAGAAGCTAATAATGGTGAGGAACTAATAAAAAATATATATCAACAAATGCCCGATGTAGCTATCATTGATTTGAATATGCCTGGAAAAGACTCCCTTGACCTTATTCGGCATATAAAAAGATTGTTCCCCCTTTTACCTCTTGTAATATTTACCATGAGCCGTGATGAGCAGCTTGCTACCCGGTTAATGAGGCTTGGGGCCCTTGCTTTTATAAACAAAGAGGAAAATCCGGAAGAATTAATTAATGCTATAAAAAGTGCAGTTAAAGGAAAAACATATCTTACCCTTGGACAGAAAAACAGGTTTGCAAGTCAATATGTGATGGGGCAAAAAGAAACAATTTTGCATGAACGGTTAACAGACAGGGAATATCAGATAATGTGCCTGTTGGCAACAGGGATCCCAAAAAATAAAATCGCTGAAAAATTGAATATTAGTAAGAATACACTGAGTAACCATCGAAATAATATCTTAAAGAAACTACAAGTTCTGAATAATTCAGAATTAACCAAATATGCGTTACAACACCATTTGATTAACTGATATTTTGGATATTGTAAAAAACATATTTTATTTGTTGTTTTTGGTCATTTTTTCAGAAACAGGGGGAAATCTCTATTCTCAGGGAAATGGTATAAATGATCCGGATGAATTTTTGAATAAATCAAAACGGTTTTTATACGCGAACACCGATTCATCTTTATTATTCGCCCAAAAGGCTTTTAAGCAGTATATCAGTACTGATGCACATTCAAAAAATGAAGCATTGTCTTTATCGTTTATGGCCATAAATTTTATGTTACAAGGTAAAAATGATACTTCACTTATCTATTTTAATCATGCGCTTAAGAATTTTAGTTTACTTAACGAACCGGAAAATATTGTTTTGTGTAATTTAAATATCGGAGAGTTATATTACAACTGGGCTATGTATGATACGGCCTTGCTATATTTTTCAAAATCGCTGAATATATGTGAGCAAAAAAAGCTCAGAGAATTAAAAGGGCGCACAATGGTATATTTAGGAAAATACTATCATTCAACCAGTAATTATCAGAAGTCAGAAAAAAATTATAAAAAAGCCTTGGAAATTGCGCAAATTGTAAGTGACACCCTGAATATTATAATAGCACAGAACAAATTGGGTAAACATTACGAAACCCTGGGAAACAAGCTTAAAGCGCTGGAGTATTATCTAAAATCGGAAAAAATGTTATCGGCAATAAATAACAAAGTTGAGATAGCTTCTACTTACAATCAGCTTGGAAACATTTACCATGAACTGAAAGAATTTGACCGTGCTATATATTTTCACACCATGGCCCTAACTAAACGGCAGGAATTAAATTATAAAGAAGGATTGGCTAAATCGTATAATAACCTGGGTGAAGTTTTGGTAGATATTGAATTGCTTGATAGCGCCTACCATTGTTTTTTGAAATCCTATGAGATATGTAAAGAAATTGGATATGTAAAAGGGATGATAAAAAGCATCCATAACCAAGGAGTTATTAATGAATATAAAAATAAAAACCCAAAAGCATTGTCTGATTTTAAGATGGCGTTAATGCTTTCGGAAGGAACAAATTACGATAAAGGGGTGCTTAATGCATTAGGCAATATTACCAATATTTATATCAAAGAACGAAAACTTGATTCGGCATTGGTTACTTCAAATCAAGGGTTGCATCTGGCTGAAGTAAAGAAAGTAAAATCAATGGTAGCCGGGTTCAACAAATTTCTATATCAAATTTACAAATTAAAAGAAAGTCACAAATTGGCTTTAACATATTTTGAAACGTATCATGAGGTCCATGATGAACTAATTGATCTTGAAACCAATAAAAGGATTGCTGAATTGCAGGCTACCTATGAATTGTCCCTTAAGGAAAGGGAAAACGAGGTATTAAAGGGTCAAAACCTTGTACAGGAATTATCGATTAACAGGAAGAATACTTTAATTTTTGCTATTTTTATCATACTGATCCTGCTCGTTTCCCTAATTCTAATCATTCAAAACAAATACAGGCATAAACAAGAAGCCAACAGGCAACTTTCTGATTTAAATGAAAAAATCAGCCATCAAAATATCGAATTAAACAGGTTGAACAAGGAATTAAACCGTATTAATAAACAACAGATCAAATTGTTCAGTATTATATCGCATGAATTGAGAAACCCTCTCTGGTGGTTCAGGAACCTGATACAAATGTTAACTACCCGTATTGATTCACTTGATAAGGAAATGATTCGTAAATCCCTTTCTTCGCTTAATGAGTCGGCAACCAATACGTTTCATTTGCTGGATAATTTACTGCATTGGTCGCGTTCGCAGTTGGGTAATATTAAACACAAACCTGAACCTTTTGATTTGAATAAAGTGATATCAGAAAATATAAACATGGTTACTCAGTTTCTTGAATATAAAGAGATAGAAATACGATACAGCCCAAAAGAACAAGCCATGGTTGTGGCCGATAAAAATATGGTGCAAACAGTTGTTCGCAATATCTTGTCAAATGCCATTAAGTTTACACCCCATTATGGGACTATTCAAATTACCCTTAAACGAAACAATAATCATATAGAAACTTCAATAAGAGACAATGGAATAGGCATGGAGCCAAAAACGTTTGAAATGGTTTTTAAACCTAAAGATGCATTCAAAGCATCGGGTTTTAAGAATGAAGCAGGTACCGGTTTGGGATTATTATTAAGTAAAGAATTTATTGAAAAAAATGCAGGAACTTTAACAGCACAAAGTACACTAAACAAAGGTTCTGTTTTTACATTTACTTTGCCTGCTGTAAACTGAATAATTGTATTCTAAGTTGGTTTTAATCCTTGGTGACAACAAGTTTACAGGTAAACTAAGAACATCAGAACGTGGTATCGTAAACAGTTCTTCCTATTCCATGGAAAAATGCGTAAACTGATCAATTTTTTTGCACGATTCTGCCAGAACTACAACAGTACCTACCATAATAATCTGATATTTCATTAAACATTGCGTTAACTTTTAAATTTTATGCTATTATTGTTATTAGGTTCTAATTATGCTTTTGTATCAGTATACTTTTTTGAAAATCAAAATCTGTAAAATTGTAGTATGTTTAAAATCATAAATTATTGTTTAATTTTTACTTTAAAACTGAAACGTTGTTTTTCGTATCTGCTTATAGGCAAATGAGTTGCAGTAAAGTGTTACCAGCGTGCAAACAATGATGAGCCATGCAGGGAGTGTTGAAACCAGATAGGTTATGCCCACAATTGCCCCCATGACCATTAACCCGATTATCATTTTTACAAAGTTACCGGTTTTTTGTTGCATTTCACGTGGTTGTGTAAATGGTAACGCCTTGTTTTGTAACAACAATGTAATTAATGTTGACAATACTACCAGTGCAGCACCCATGATCATCAGCGGAATAATTTCCGTGCCCCATACAATGGTAACTGTAACTGTTAGTATGATGTAAACAGGCAAAAAGTGTTTTATTAACATTGCTTTTACGGCCCCGGAAAGTATATGGCCGGGTTTTTGGACCGGCAACGCTTTGTATATCCATCCGGACTCTACGGTGTCGGTATACTTTAACTGATCAATGCTTATTGTTGTAAAAAAACTAAAGAAAATCACCATGAGGTATCGCGACGATTCTCCCAACTGGTTGTACCAAGAGGATAAATTGTTAAAATCGGGTTTAAGCATCAATAACGCCAATATAAACATTAATCCATACGAAGGGTACACTGCTTGTTTAAATTTACGGTCACGTCGCGTAACAATAGTTGCAAACTTCCAACCTGTTTTTTCTGTTTCAGATATACATAAGATACGAGGGATCCTACTTAGGGTTATTCCATTGTTTTTAACAGATTTCTTCTTAATTTCTACATTGCTACTTTCAGAACTAACCGCTAAAATATTGGTAAACCCCTCCGCGAGGAAACGTACAAGAAAAATCCCCCCTACTAATGAAAATAACAATCCCGTTGCCGCCAATATAATTATATCAAGGGTAATTTTATTGGGATTACTCAATTGGACCCATGCTGCCAGCCATGCAGGAGGATAAAAAAATGTATAATTTTTAATGGTCATGGTATAGTCACCAATGCCATTTAATTCCATTAGCCGGGGAAACAATTGATAGCCACCTATTACAAGTATGGAAAGTGAAATTTGAACGTAAGAAATAATATCTTTAAACTTTTCACCCGTTACAATTTTAGAAATGAAAAAATAAAAAATAACAGTAAGCAATATTGCAATCCAGGCACATAGTATAGTTCCGATAAAGTAAAAAACAGCAGTAAGCAAATTGTATTTAAAAACCGTAACAATTACAGATATTAGTGATAATGCCAGGCCAATATACATGATATAAAACAAAATGTGCAATAGCCGGGAAAGTAACAAGGTTCGGTTATTAACAGGCCTGACAAGTATAATCTGGTTTTCAAGGGGGTCAAATAAAACACTTGTAAATTCACCGATTAGATTTGTCGCCAGCATTACCATAAGAACTGAATATGCAATGGTGTAGTTTAATAATAAATCTTTAATACTTATAAAACCAATAGCTATCATTAATCCCATGATGGCAAGAAATATAAGTTGTAATTTAAAGGCCTGCTTTTTTTTACTTGAAGAGTTCATGGATGCAGGGCCTCTTCGAAAATCAATTGTAAGCTTGGTTTTTAGTATCATGCGAAGTTGATGGTAATCTGCCCCCATCCATTCAATGGGCTTATGGATCAATCGCAATAGGAACAAGGAAAATTTTATCATGGTTGGTTCTCCCTAAAAACTTTATTAAACACTTCATTGTCAATTGAAGCTTCATTTTTACCGGTTAGTTGGGCAAAAAGATTTTCAAGGGTAGCGGCATTTTCATTTTTTAATGTCTCAAAATTACCATCGGCTATCACTATTCCATCGTTAATAAGGATTATCCTGTCCGATATTTTCTCAACTACATCCATCAGGTGTGATGAATAAAATATGGTTTTGCCTTCGGCAGCCAGGCGTTCAATTAATTTTTTTATCAATATTACAGCATTGGCATCAAGGCCTGAAAGCGGTTCGTCAAGAAACAGGATATCCGGGTTATTGATCAGCCCTGAAATTATCAGGATTTTTTGCTTCATCCCTTTTGAAAAGGAGTCCATTCGCTGATCAGCGTGGTTTTCCATATTGATGAAAGCAAGAAGATTCGAGATCCTTGACGTTAATGTTTGGCGCTTTATTCCATATAATTCGCCGATAAATTCAAGGTATTCGTTCGGGGTTAGCAATTCATAAAGGGTACCCGTTTCCGGCACGTAACCAATACGTTTTTTAATAGCAAGGGAATTAGAACGTAAGTCATGCCCCAACACTTCAATATCCCCTTCAAAATCAGGAATAATCCCACAAAGTATTTTTACCGTGGTACTTTTCCCAGCCCCATTTGGACCTATATATCCGATAACCTGTCCCGGAAAAATTTCGAGGTTGATACCTTTTAATACTTCATGGGTGTTAGTACCACTTTTATAGCTTTTCCTAAGGTTGCGTATAGAAATAAGAGGGGCTTTCATAACAAGTTAATTATTGAAAAACAAATATATATATTTG
>JBNLCS010000402.1:0-2371 GCA_050303935.1 Bacteroidales bacterium | reverse complement strand
GTTAATGCACAGGAAGAAAATGAAGAACTTAAGCCGTTGGCAGACTTTAAAACAACAACCTATGATTTTGGGAAAATTGAACATAAAATTCCCGCAAAAGCAAAATTTAAAGTTACGAACTCCAGCATGGTCCCTTTGGTTATTACCAAAGTAAGCCCTACGTGTGGTTGTACGGTTGCTGATTATCCGAAAGAACCTATTAAACCGGGTGAAACAGCCGAAATAGTTGCAACTTTTAACGCTGCCGCTCTTGGTACATTTACAAAGTCAGTATACGTTTACAGTAACTCAACCCAACCAAAAATTACCCTTACCATGAAAGGTGAAGTTATTACAAAACAGCAAGCTGAGCAATTGAAAGAACAAGAAGAAGAAAGTGAATAATAGGGAAAAATAGTTTTATACCGATACGTTGAGGTTTTCAAAACAAATACAATTCGTATCAGCAAACGGTTAAAATGAAATGACTGTTCAGTGAGTCATTCCATACGAAAATATTAAAAACTCAAAGAGAGGTTGTCTAAAAAGTCTTTGCGAACCTTTGTGCCTTCTTTGTGTCACTTTGTGTAATAATTGTAAGTGGCTGTTACGCAGAGAGATTCGCAAAGAAGTCGCAAAGTTGCGCAAAGTAATAATATGACGGTTTTTCATTAATTCTTAACTTTTTAGACACCCTCTTTTTTATAATACGACCACAGAATTTTCAGAGGCAAACTCATTTGGGGTATATTTCTCAGCTCCCGGATCATTAACCCATTCCCTTTCATTAACCAAATACCGGTATTGATACTCCCTGCCGGGTTCTAATTCGATAGTTTGGGTAAATTCGCCACTTTTATTCTTCTTCATTGGGGAACAATTGGTATCCCATTGGTTAAATTCACCAACTAATTTTACATTACTAATTTCTCCACCATTTTCCGGGTAAGAGAAAGTTACCTTACAAATTGGTTTTGTCTTTAAATATTGTTTCTTTACGTTCATGATGTGAAGTTTTAAATGATCATTAATTTACAAAATTCCTTCATTTTTTTCATAAAAAAAATATAAAATTTATGTTATATTTAGAATTAAAAGGTACAGTTTCTAATTACTTATACTGAAATTAAGAGGTAAACCATGAAGAATACATGGAAAAAATTATCAAACCTGGGCCTTAATAAATATAATCCAGGTTTAAGCCAACTTTCTATTATTTTAACCAATCAAATTAATGCATTTTTGGCATTAACCATGTTTCTGATATTTCTAATCATCAGAACAGAAGGGTTTCTTCAGGGTGATCCAATGGGGATTGGTTCATTACGGACCCTTTTAATCAGTATTTTTGCCCTGTTGAACCTATTTGCTGCTGCAAAACAAAAATTCCTGTTGAGTAAGTTATCACTCATTATTCTTTTACCATTTATATTTTTGTTTTTACCTACTATGTTCGGATTTGTTGAAGAAGAAAGCTTTTTGTATTACCCATATATTTTAATCACATTTTCGGTTACCCCGCTTCTTATTTTAAATCCCGAAAAAGATCGGGTGTTTATCAATATAACAATTTGGGTTTATTTCCTGTTCATTCTGTTTATTGAAAAAATACTTGTACTTTTTTCTTCAGTTGATTTTGTTGTATATCAGGAAATTAAAAGGTTTTATTTATTCAACAAATTGGCACAAGTAGTTGTTTTTTTAATTTTGAACCGCTCTGTTTATTACCTCAGGAAACTGAATATTGGTTTTGAACACACGATCAATAAAAAGAATATTATATTAAGTGAACAGCACATTAACCTTAAAAATGCATTTCAGGATCTAAAAAATACACAAGATAAGTTAATACAATCAGAAAAAATGGCTGCGTTAGGAACCTTAACCGCTGGCGTGGCACATGAATTAAACAATCCCTTAAATTTTATATCTGGTGGCGTAAATGTTGTTAAAGAAATTGTTGAAGAAAAACCTAATGCTTTGAACGATGAGGACCTTATTAAAATTAATGAAAATTTAAATATGATAGAGGTAGGGTTAGACAGGGCTACAAAAATTCTAGAATCCCTGTTGGTATTTTCTTATCATAGTAAATCGGACAAAAAGGATACTGATTTAAATTCCCTGGTTGAGGATGTTTTATCATTTATTAAACCGAAAATAAACAACAATATAAAGATTGTGAATAAGATTGATATCAAAAGAAACCTATGTATTTATTTTGATAAATTTTATCAGGTAATAATAAATATTCTTGATAATGCAATATATGCGGTCAATGAAAACCTGGGAAAAAAATTAATTGAGATTGGGGCTTTTGACGAAATTATTAATAACAAACGATTTATAACCATTGAAATTAAAAATAACGGACCGGCTATTCCTGATGAAG
>JBNLCS010000401.1:0-4247 GCA_050303935.1 Bacteroidales bacterium | reverse complement strand
GAAAGCCGGACATGATACGGAAAAGGTGAAAGCCTCCCAGGAAGATTACGAAAAACTCCCGGATTGTTGTGCATATCGTGATGGCGTGGAAATACATTAATAGTATATCATGAAACGAAAGGTTTATAGTATAACACTATTTTTGTTCCTGTCATTTTTCGTTCATGCCCAACAAAGAATAGGAAATGTTAAAGGAACGGTAACAGAAAAAGATGATGCCGGGGATATTTTACCGCTGATTGGGGCAAATGTATACTGGAATGGGACAGTACAAGGCACGGTAACCGATGAAAGCGGAACATTTAGTATTGAAAAGATTGATGACACTTCAATACTTATAATCAGCTATATCGGCTACCAGAATGACACAATTGATGTTGCTGACAAAAATTATATTGAAGTTAATTTAAAAGCTTCAGTATCTATTGATGAAGTTGAAATTGCTTACCGGCGAAAATCAACAGAAATTTCACGGCTTGATCCGTTAAAGGTGGAAAAGATAGGAGAAAAGGAACTTCTGAAAGCAGCCTGTTGCAACTTGTCAGAAAGTTTTGAAACCAGTCCGGGCGTTGATGTTTCATTTACAGATGCAATAACAGGTACCAGGCAAATTCAAATGCTGGGCCTTGCAGGGCCTTACACGCAGATCACACGTGAAAACATGCCTGATGTACGCGGCTTGTCAGCTCTTTATGGGCTTACTTATATTCCCGGGACATGGGTTGAGAGCATTCAATTAAACAAAGGGACCGGTACCGTGATTAATGGGTATGAAAGTATTGCAGGACAAATTAATACAGAACTTAGGAAACCTGAGTCGGCAGACCGTCTGTATTTAAATGTGTATGGTAATGAAAGTGGACGAATGGAAGGAAATGCCAACATTGCCCATGTTTTTAAGCAGGATAATTTATCTACCGCGTTGTTACTACATGGCAAAACGAGTTCTATTAAACATGACAGAAATAATGACGGTTTTTTGGACCACCCGTTGGGCAACCAATTTATTGGCCTGAACCGATGGAAATATTATGGAGAAAAAGGTATTCGGGCACAGTTAGGGTTAAAAGCAACACGTATTGATAATACCGGGGGACAACTTGATTTTGACCCTACGCGTGAAAGTACTAACTCAACTGGTTGGGGTATGCACCTGATAACTGAGCGCTATGAAGGATGGGCAAAAATAGGAAAAACGTACGAAGAAATGCCTTGGAAAACGATAGGATTACAGTTGTCAGGTGCAAGTCATACGCAGGAAAGTTATTTTGGATTGAACAATTACGATGCCAGACAAAATACCCTCTATATTAATTCTATATATCAGGATATTTTCAGCAATACCAACCATACGTTCAGAACCGGGGCCAGTTTTCAGTACGATGATTTCATTGAGGAGTTAAATGATACAGTGTTTAAGCGGACCGAATTTACTCCCGGAATATATTTTGAATACACATTTACACATGTAGAAAAGTTTAGTGCCGTTGCCGGTATCAGAACTGATTACCATAATTTGTACGGTCTTTTTGTTACACCCCGATTGCATGTTAGGTATGCAATTGCCGAAAATACGATATTAAGGGCAAGTGGTGGACGCGGTTTACGAACGGCCAGCATAATTAGTGAAAACAGTGGCTTACTGGCAAGTTCCCGAGATATAATTATTTTAGGTAATGATAATAAAAATCCGTATGGTTTAAAACCGGAAATTGCATGGAATACTGGTGTAAACCTTACTCAATATTTTACCCTTGATTACCGGGACGGAACGATCAGTTTTGATTTTTACCATACTAATTTTATAAACCAGGTTGTAGTTGATCACGATCAAAGGCCATGGGCCACGGTATTTTATAATTTGGATGGCAGGTCATACTCCAATAGTTTTCAGGCCCAACTGGATTACGAATTGATTAAGCGGCTCGACTTTAGGTTGGCATACCGAATGTTCGACGTAAAAACAACATACAATGGAAAATTGATGCAAAAACCGTTAATAGCCAAACATCGTGCTTTTGTCAACATTGCTTATCAAACCCGAAAATATTGGAGATTTGACATTACGGCAAACTGGCAGGGTGAAAAGCGGATACCATCTACCAACAGCAATCCGGAAACATATCAGTTACCTGGTTATTCGCCTGATTATGTATTGATGAATGCCCAAATAAGTAAAGAATGGCGTGAAAAGTTTGAAATATATGCCGGGGTAGAAAACCTGTTGGATTATAAGCAGGAAAAACCGATACTTTCCAGCGAAGATCCTTTCAGTCCTTATTTCGATAGTTCGTTGATCTGGGGACCAATATTCGGAAGGAATACCTATGTTGGTTTGCGATATTATTTAAAATGACAATAGTAGAAAACGTGAATTTTGTAGTAAACCCCAATTATAAACAACATGAACTTTGGGTTTACAATAAAATTCACGCTTCTTAATAAAATAATTATTTTGGTTTTACCTGGAAGACCTCTTCTCATCAATTTAGATATAAAAGGGAGTTTTGTCGTACCCCTTGAACTTTTCCAAGAGTTTTTATATTTTTAATTCGTTATTTTCAATGCATACAATATTTTGAAAAATTGCATATTCCCCATAGTATTGTTCTGTTCAATCACTGCTTTTACACAAACAGAGATTATTGTAGTAACGAATGAACGGCATCAAACAATAGATGGTTTTGGTGCTTTTCAAAGTGGTGATATAGTGAATACTGAATGGTGGAACAAGCTGTTTTTTGAAGATATGAAAGCATCCATATATCGCGTAGACCTTACCCCTGAATTGGTTTCCCCTTATAGTGATTCTAATGTTTACTCACCGTGGTTTATGGGTAGCAAGGTTGTAAGCCCGTTCAACCTGGAAGATACTGTGAACCCGAATGGCCCGGAAAATAACCGGGTACGCGCGTATAACGGCCCAAACGATTATGGACGAACATTTGGAGGAATAAATGCCCCAATAGCGGTTATGGGGCCTGATATCAAGCAAAACATTCTTTATTTCAGATATGGCCAGAATGATGCAATAGCCAATGGGAAATTAAAAAAAGCCAGCCTGGGCGATTTTAAATTAATTGGTTCCATTTGGTCCCCTTTACCCTGGGTAAAAATCAGCTCCGGTAACCAATATAAACAAAACAGATGGCCCGAACCTGTTGCAGGAACTCCCTGGCCCTTCATTTGGGGAGGTAATTATGCCGGAGGGAAACTTGACGTTTCTGATACTCCTTTGGAAGTTTTTAACGATACGGCCCTGGGTGGCAATGGTCCTACCAGTTCATTAACCCAATTTGCCAGAAGTACTGCCGCCTATATTAAAGGTTTTCAAGACTTTCATGATGTTAATTTTTATGCAATTAGTATTCAAAACGAATTGAATTTTGAACAATACTACAACAGTTGCACCTATCCGCTTTCATCACAGTACATAGCAGCATTAAAGGCTATTAGAAAGGAATTTGATAAACACGGGTCGTTGAAGAATATTAAAATAATGGGGCCCGAAGATTTGCTTGGTGGTAATTATGCCCTTTGGCAGTATGGTGACAATGATAATCCCATCCATAAGAACCTGCAATATTTACAAAATATTGATAACGATTTGGAAGCCGCTATAGCGATTGACTTTTTTTGTATACATGGGTATGATTCGGACGGGGTGAATGCCGGAGAGGCCAACCCTACCTTTTGGGAAATGTGGAAAAACGGGTGGAACGCAAGCCCCGCACCAGGCATTCCGCCCAATGTGAAGGGATATGCGGATTATAATAAAAAGTCATGGATGACAGAAACATCGGGTGAGGATACTTCATGGTTATCACCTGATAATGGATTTCCAAGCCTGGGAGCCTGGAGTATCGGGTTACGCATTCATCAGGCCTTATCTGTTGGCAACCAAAGTGCCTGGATATATTGGACTTTTGTTGATGAAGACAAAAATGGGAATGTTACAAATTTTGGACTCACCAGTTCATCTTTGGGCAACATTTAACCAAAATACGTGGCGGCCAAGCATTTTTTCAATCCCATCCGCCCAAATTCAATACGGGTCTCTGCTTATACCAAAAACAGCAAATCAATTTTGGCCAGTGCATACCTCAACAAGGAGGACCAATGCCTTACAATTATTGTTCTGAATACTTCAAGTGATGACCAACATATTAACTTTGTTCTTCCAGAATTTAAAAGTGATGATTTTATTGCAAAAACATTTCTCTCCTATGAATATAATTATTGGCAAT
>JBNLCS010000400.1:0-16508 GCA_050303935.1 Bacteroidales bacterium | reverse complement strand
AATGAACCCAAGTTTGAGGTATATCTTAATCGTCAGAAAAATTAGTGAATTTTTCGGGTTAAAATCCTAAACATAATATTGTTTAGGTGCATGTTTATTCAATATTAAAAACTACTGATGTTGCAAATTGCATTTCTGCAGGACAAGTGATTACAAGCCCATCGGCTTCCTGTTTCCATTTTAGTTTGCCATCATGGCCCAAAAGTTTAACACTTTTAATTGTTTTGTCCAGGTTTTTAGAATCCTTACCGAACGACTTAATTTTCAACTTCGTGCCAGGTTCCGGAACTGTCATGCAGAATGCATAAAGAGAGCCATTTTTCCCTATGGTAAAACGAAAATCCTGAGAACTAAATTTAAAGTCTGCATGTGATCGGTTCAGTTTTCCTCCGGGGAGCATTTTTAATCTACCATTTACCATTTCTCCTTCACCTGGAATTGTCCAGGCATGACTTCCATAAACAGCTTCACCATTCCTGCGCATCCAAACACCCACTTCCTTCAACATCTTAATGCAGTCTTCTTCCAATGATCCATCCGGGCGTATAGGAATTGAAAGCGCTGCATTACCATCTCTGGCTATGGCTTCAATGACATACCGTATCATCATTTCTGAATTGTAAGTGAAGTTGGGCGCATAGAACCAATCACCAACCGGAGCCTCGGCAATCCAGGGCTGATCGGTTTTAATGTCGGCAGGAACGCCAAATTCCTCGGTATTTACAGTGCCATTTGTCTGGTGACGGAATTTAACAATACTAAAAGTATTCACCTTACCCCGGTTTTGGAGCGTGCGGTTATAGTAATCAGCCATAACCAGCGGCATAGCATTGGCCTTAATACCTGTGCCTGTTCCGTTTCCGGTGAAAGGTCCCTGAACTGTGCCATCGGTATAAATAAAATCTGGATCATAGTTTTCAACTACATCCATCATTCGTAAAGCCCATTGCATAGTATACCATTTGTCATATTCGAGGTGGTTTGAAAAAATTCCTGCCGGTGGTGGGGACCATCCTGAAGCTGCCGCTTTTGAAACACCTTTGTATTCGCGTAAATCAATGCCATACAATAAGCGTGGGTCGTAGCCTTCCCACCACTTCCCTTTGCCATCGGCCAGGGTAAGGTTTCCATCGTATGGAATACCTTTTTTGTCACCTTCGGTATCGCTGCCAAACGCAGTTTGCCACCACCACCAGGTATATTCGTGGTGGAAGGTTACGCCAAAATGCATGTTATTGGCACGGCAGGCTTTCGCCCATTCGCCAAGTAAATCGCGTTTGGGGCCTATATTGACAGAATTCCATGGGTGATATTGTGAGTTCCACAGGTCAAAGTTGTCATGATGAACACCTTGTATCATAAGGAAACGGGCACCTGCATCTTCATAAATTTCAGTTAGTTTGGCCGGGTCCAGTTTTATCGGGTTCCAGTCGCGCAATACTTCTTTGTAGCCTACCTCAGATGGATGGCCATACCTTTTAAGATGGTTTTGGTAAGCCCAATGACCAGGTTTGTATAAATTACGTGCATACCAGTCGCCACTTTCGCCGGCCGATTGTGGTCCAAAATGTACCCAGATACCGAATTTTGCCTCGCGTAGCCAGGCCGGCTCACCAGGGTAATTTTTCTCGATGGATTCCCATGTAGGCTCAAATGGACCTTTGGCAATAGGAATATCCAGTATTATTTCAGGAAAAGCTTGCCAGTCGCCCATGGTCACACTATCAATGGGTTGTTTTGCCGATATTTCAGGAAACGGTGGTAGTAAAAAATGTTGGGCATTCAAACCCAATACTGCATATACCATTATACTGCCAACTATTATAATCCTTTTCATTTTTATCTAAAATTTGTAATTAAATTTATATTACGTATTATTATCAATTCTTATTGAAATGTTTCGAAACTGTTTAAATTTCATCCTTCAGTTTTTTTACCTGCCTATATCGGCAGAAGGTGTGTCTTTTTGCCCCATATTTGGCTCGCCGAGCTCCACTTCGTTCCGGTTTGCTGGATTATCTTTAAATAGTCAATGTTATTTGTATCAAACCCTCCTCATCTGGAACAAAAATACATCATAAAAATTCCAAAAACGAATTTTAAACAGTCTCTTATACTGCTATTAAAAAATTTAAATATAAAAAAAATGTTTCAAATTAACTTCGTGCAGGTTGACATTAAACACATTGAATTTTATAAAATCGGGTTCCCCTCAAAAAAAACGGTACAAGCTATGAGGAGGCCCTTCAACCGGTTAAACTCTTTGGCAAAAATTTCATTTAAACAAGAGCTTACAGGGATTTGCCAATGTGTGCAACGTGGGTTGGGCTTCTTTTTATCTATGCCGGGAAGGAGAAAAAACAAAATAAGTAACAATTGTTCCATTTCATATTTTCAGGTCTTCTCTCACCTTTTTAACTATTAGGTATACCGCCGGACAAACAAACGTATTTTTAAGGGTTATTTCCAGTATTTTGAATACCTTTCTGTGATCGGTATGTGGATATTCCCGACATGCTTTTGGCCTGTTTTCATAAATACTACAGAAATTATTTTCAGTATTTAAGAACGGGCATGGCATCGACTGAAAAATATAATCATTCTCCTCATCAATTTTCATATATGCCGATACTGTTTCCGAAGGCTTTTTATTCAAACCTGACGAAATCCTGCTGATATCATGGTCCGTGATCCTTGGCCCAACCGTTGAACAGCAATTAGCACATTTTAAGCAATCAATTTCTTCAAAAATTTCATGATGATATTTATGAAAAAGAATATTTACTTCTTTGGCATTATTGAGCTTTTTTAATTTTCTGAAGAAGTTCTTACTATATTTTTTACGACTGACCGCTTCTTCGAGAATTATAGCGTATTCCTTGCAAATTGTCATAACCGGGTTATTGTTTATACTCAGATTGACTGTATCTTCTTATTTATTGATTTTTGTACAGCAAGTGATAATGATTCCATATAATGTTTTTGTGTAAACAAGGTCAATTCTTTTTTCAAATCCGGATACTTTATTGCTATATCTGCCATTAATTTAAAAGCGTTCAATCGTACAGCCGGTCTTTTGTTCGTTTGTTCCCAAATAGCAATACAATGGTTAAACAACCACCCCTCGAATTCTTCCCCCCGGTCTATTTTTTGAAGGATAATCAATAGTTCACGCGAATGGTTGTCATTTCTTTTTGGAAGAATGTTTATGATAGATTGTAAATATGGAATTACCCTTTCATCATTATCTTCCATACAACTCCATAACAGCCATGCTGCACGCCAGCTATATGGCTGTTTATCGAGCAACGCCAATTGAATTAATTCATCAAAATCTTCGGGGTGGTTTTTAATATGGTCAATCATTTGCTGTTTGTAAACGTTGGTCAGCAACCATTGTAATGTAGATAAACCTGACATATCCATACTTAGTTTGATGATTCTTCTTCAAACCGGAACCTGCAAATTTCTTTTATTAACTCAACAGGCAACGGTTTATCTAAAGGAAACTGAACAGCACCCTTTGAATGCCGGTAACTTTCTAACCGGGGTTTAAAAGTTTCAATGGCAGAAGGGGTAGGATAAAAACCTACATGGCTTTTAGATAACGCAAAATATACCAATACCTTTTTGAATTTATATGCCGGCATATTGTAACTTATTATTTCTTCTGCTTCCGGCAAAGTTTCCTTTATTATATTTCTAAGCTGGCCCAGTATTTCAATTCTTTCAGAAGGTACATGATCTAAATATTCATCAACTGACTTGTATTTGTGTGTTTCCATTCTAAACATTTTATGAATGTTAAATATACCGATAGAACTCAGGTTTATTTCCTTCGTCAATTAACTCGACTACGTTCCGGTTGTGAAAAATTAAACCTGAGTTCATGCGGCATTCCTGAAAGAACTTTGATTTTGTTATTTTTATAATTAACAAAATCACGTTTTATCAGCATACCTAAATTAATAATCAAATCCATATAATTTTAAATTTAAGCAAAAGAATATATAGTTGATATGACATGGCCATATTCGAAATAATAACAATTTAAACCATCTTATTGTTATATCGTTTCCTGGTTTCAGTAAAAATATAGTATCTGACGCCTTCCCATCGTTCCCGGACTGATACTACCTAATTTGCAACATAATTTCAGCTGGTTTCAACCCTTTGGCAGTAAATTTTATTTTCACCTCCCCCACGCTTCCTGTTGCCTGCACATAAGCCAATATTCTTCCATGGTATACATCATGCACATTATCCGTGTAATCTGACATGTCTTGGTTGTTACTGGCTTCCAGGCCCAACAACTTGGCCGGCCCATCTATTCTACAGGTAACCTCATCTTCTGACAGCATTACCCGGGTACCATTTTCATCAACCACTTCCACCGTAATCATGGCTAGTCCTTTATCCGGATCAATTACTTTAACATTTGACTCGGCTGTTAATACGTTAGCTTCTCCGGCAGATTGTATAGCATCCCTGGCAACAACTTTTCCTTCTTTGTTTATTGCCTCTACCTCTAATTTGCCGTAATTAAAAGGGACATCCCAATAAATGATGCCATTATCACGGTTGTATTCTTTTATTTCCCCTACTTCTTTGCCATTTAATAATAACCTGGCTTTAGCCGTGTTGGTGTAGCACACCACCCGTACGGTTTCTCCATTTCCATAATTCCAAATTGGCCAGGCATCCATTGATACCTGGTTTCTTCTTCTCCCCTCAATACTATATGTACCCAAGTAAGCCATAGGTTCTTTGGTCCATAATGATTTCCTGAAGTACCCTCTTGGTTTCATAAATCCCCCGAAATCAAGCAGTCCGGAGTAAAATCCACGAGAAGGCCACCGACCTGACTCTCCAAGGTAATCGTTGCCGGTCCATAAAAACTGCCCGAAAATATATTCATTATCTTTCACAACCCACCATGATTCCACATCATGCCTGTTTTCACTACCATAAATCACCCGATTGGGGTATTTTTCGTGATCAACCGGATATTGTTTTTCTGTATAATTATATCCGGCGATATCGAGAGCGCCCGGGTATCCGGTCTCGTTTGACATGACAACCCCGGCCAAAGCAGCCGTAACCGGACGTGAAGTATCATATTTTTTAACTTCGGCCACCAACCTTTTGGCAATATCGCCTAACCGGTTTGCGTCAGGAGCATCAGGTTTATAACCACCGTACATGGGCTGAGTAATTTCAGTACCATCTAAAACCGGGTGCGAATAAGGATCATTAGGGTAGTCTACTTCGTTTCCAATGCTCCAGGTAAATATGGAGATATGGTTACGGTCACGACGGACCATATCGGCAATATCACGACTGCTCCATTCTTCAAAAAAATCATATGAACCTTGAAATCCCGGAGTACCCACGTTCCATCCTTCCAGCCATTTACGTTTGGGAAATTCCCATTCATCAAAGGCTTCATTCATAACCAAGAAACCGAGTTCATCGCATAATTCGTACAAGTGCGGGGCCTGCGGGTTATGACTGGTACGTATGGCATTGCACCCGAGACTTTTTAAGGTTTGTAGCCTCCTTTCCCAAACTTCTTTTGTAATGGCAGCCCCTAATACCCCTCCATCGTGATGCAAACAGACACCTTTTACTTTCATCCATTTTCCGTTAAGTGCAAAACCTTTATCAGGATCAAATGTTAACCATCGTATTCCTGTTGTGTTAATTGTTTGATCAATTACTTCATCACCCCGGAAAATTTTAGTGCTAAGCATATATAAATATGGATTGTTTACACTCCACAATTTCGGGTTTTTTACTTCCAGTTTTACATTGATTTTGCCGGTATCCGCTTTATTCAAATTTAACCGGGATTTATTTTTTGCAACCACCCTTCCTTCAATGGTCATCAATTCATTTTCAACCATCAACTCCTCATTGTCTGCACCATTATTTTCAACGGTTACTTCCACGGCCCTAACTGCTTTCTTGTCACCGGCCTCTTCAGGATATACAAATACACCCCACTGACTAACATGTACCGGATTGGCATATACGATATAAACATCACGGTAAATACCTGAACCGGTATACCAACGAGAATCTGCTGAACGACTGTGGTCTACCCTTACAGCAATTACATTTTCTTTGCCAAATTCAACATACGGTGTAGCATCGTACATAAATGAAATGTACCCATTCGGCCGTTTTCCAAGCAGATGTCCATTTAAATACACTTCACTCCGATTATATACACCTTCAAAATACAGGTAAACCTTATCATTCTTTTTTTCGCTTGGAATAAGTAAATTTTTTCTATACCAGGCAATTCCTCCAGGTAAATAGCCTGTGCAACTGTATAATGTTTTATCAAGTTTTCCTTCAACACTCCAGTCGTGTGGAAGATTAAGTTCCCGCCACGCTTCATCGATAAAATCTATTTTTTCAGCACCGGCAGGGTCTTCCAAAATAAATTTCCATTGATCGTTTATTTTCTCCGGCGATCCAAATGAAACCTGTCCGTAAGAAATAACCGAGAACAATGAGAAAACCAAAGTAATTGTAATCTGAAACAGGGATTTAAATGAATATTTCATAGCACATTATTTTATTGAAACAAGAGACTGTTTAAATCTAATGTTATTTCTTTTAAAAGAATAATAAATTTATAAGAAATGTGCTAATTATACATGTAACGTTTGATTTTTTGTGTTGCCGTTTTTTGAAAAGGTTCGTGATGCGCCATTACCACCTGTAATTTGGAAAATTTATTTACTCGGTTATTTACATGATGGTGCAACTCAGTGATCAATTCATTTATTTTTTGTTCCACAAAATGAGTAACCTCATCTTTCAAATGCTGATATTTTTCCTCCAGCTCTTCACGGTTAAAATGGACCAACGCAACCAATTTTCCCTTTTTTTCCACTACAAGACTTTCCAACACATAATTGAAGTTATTTATCACAGATTCTATTTCTTCAGGATATATATTTTCACCATTTGCCCCCACGATTGTACTTTTCTTTCTTCCCTTAACATAAACATTTCCCTGTTCATCAAAGGAAACAAGGTCCCCGGTTTTCAACCAGCCATCTTCGGTAAAGGCTTCTTTGGTCAGTTCCGGTTCTTTATAATAGCCTTTCATAATGTTGTCCCCTTTCACCCATAATTCCCCTTCTCCGTTTTCTGGGTTTACATCACCAAGTTTATAGGTTACCCCGCTAATCAAACCACCTGTTGATTGAAGCCTTGTATTCTGCGGATTTACACCTGCAAGCAACGGTGACGTTTCTGTTAACCCGTATCCTATAGCATACGGAAAGGATGCTTCTCTCAGGAATTTTTCAACAGTTACATCCAGTTTGGCCCCGCCAATACCAAAAAATTTTAATTCGCCACCAAAACTTTCTTTCAGTTTTTTCCCGGCCAGGGCATTGAATTTCTTTCTTAGTAAAGGGATTTTATATAAAAACCTGGTGATGGCTTTTTTATTTATTTCTGCAAGTACCTTTTTCCTGTATATTTTTTCTATCACCATGGGAACCGACAACATAAATGTTGGTTTCACAAGTTTCATGGCAGGCATTAGAACAGCCGGTGTCGGGGGTTTTGAAAGATAGTAAACACATGCCCCATACATTATGGGCACAATGAGGCCTATCGTATTCTCATAAGCATGTGACAAAGGAAGAATTGAAAGGAAACGGTCTGAAGGCAGGATTTCCTGCACTTTTCCCGATGCTATTGCATTAGACACAACATTTTTATGTGTAAGCATTACCCCTTTTGATTTTCCTGTTGTGCCTGAGGTATAAATAATAGAAACAAGGTCGTTTTCCCCTACATTGTAATTTTTAGTGTTACCATTCCTATAATTATCATTTAAACCGTCCCCCTTCATTATTTTATAATCCTCCATCCTGACAATTGTTTTCAGTAGCGGACAATCAACATGGTCTACCTTATACATCAAGCTTTCTGATACAAATATCACGAAAGTTTCGGAATGATTGAGAAACGATTCTATTTCTTTTATGGAAAAATCGGGAAGCAAGGGCACAGAAATTACCCCCATTTTGTTGAATGCAAAAAAGGAAATGGCCCAGTTTGGCATATTCGCACTAAGTATGGCAATTTTATCGCCTTTATCAATACCAATACTTTCAAGAAAAGTTATCACCTTATTTATTTCATGCTCCAGGTCATTGTATGTGATAGGATCATTACCAACTGTGGCCAATGCTTTTTTTTCACCATAACAACGTATAGATCTGTCTAGCATTTGGGTTAAGGTCAAGCTTTCCAATTCCATCATATATTCCAGTTCCTTTACTAATTTTCTGCACAAATGTACTACTTTTTTGAAATCTGCAGTTTGGTATTTTTACTCATTCATGCATGAATTTAAACAATTGGACAAAACGCTTTGATAACGCTATTGAGCAATGCCCTGTAGGTTTATTACATCTCATTATTTATGATCCATTTAATCCATTTGTCATTAAGGAGTCCCATTGTATCAAAGCTTTTTGGAAAAGTGGTTGGATATGTTGAAGGTTCCATTGTTATATCAGGTTCTGTGCCATACAATTCATTTATGGAACCATCCGGATTAAATGCCAGCTCTACTTCGGTTGTGAATAATAAATGGCAATTTGGAACTTCAAATAACCAGGGGGGCAGGACCACTGCTGCTCCTCCCAGACTATTGGTCCCAACAATTTTACCTATTTTTAATTCTTTGTATATCCTAATAATATCTTCGGCTGCCGAAAAACAATTATTATCTATTAATAAAAATATTCTTCCTTCAAATTTATAATTGTTTTCTGGTTGGATTAATTTAGTTGTTTTGAAATAATAGAAGTCAGAATTTAATGCATTGTTGTTTTGTATGTTAGGAGGCAACTTACTGTATTCGATTATTTCAATCTGTCCAAAGTTTACCCCCGATAACGGGGCTCCTAAGCTATCGAGAATTTCTGTCTGTTTTTTTAGTTGTTCGTATATTTCTTTTTTTACGGCTGCATATTGTATATAGCGTTGCGTATTTTGGATAAACGGCTGTACCAGCAATCTTTCTCCGTAAACAGGTATCCCTCCATTGTTTCCCCGTAAGTCAATGATCAGGTTTTTATAGTTCGATTTTGCTGTTTCAAAAAATTCTCCAAGTATCAATCGATCGTTTTTGATATTCGAGGTATCCGGAAAACGAAATACTTTAAGGTAAGCCGTTTTTTCATTAAGTTCTTTACACAAAACATTTTCACGGTACATTGGATAGGGCATTGTATTTTTAAAACCTTTTTTCTTCGCAATCAACACTTTACTTTTAGTATTATCAGGGTCTGTAAATTCAACATCCCAGAAGCTTTTGTTTTTGTCAGCATCAACAGAAAATGGACTGCCATTGGATGCATAGGGAATTTTTAACAGAGGGTCTAACCGAAGCCACATCTTATGTTGAATAGATTTCAGGTATTCCGTTGCATACAAATTATTGATCATGGAAATGACAGAACCTTTTGGGATTGTTTCCCCATTAGTATAAAAATCTTCTTTAACAACATATTCACCGTCTTCATAACCAACTTTTATATCTGCATAAGCATCTTGACTGTAATAATCCAGTTCATCCCACCAGTAATTATTTAATTCAATCGCTTTGGGGGTAATATTACTTTTTAAGCATACCAATGCTGTGTCAAAGTTGGCCGGTATCTTTTGTGCCTCCATAATTTCGGCATGGGGGTTTCCTTGTTCAAGAATTTGTATTAGCTCCCCGATGAGGTCAATAAATTCTTTATTTGTTTTTGACTTTTTTGCTCGTTTGATATAACCACTTTCTAGCTTCATTAAATCAGCAAAATCAAATTCGCTCTCAACCAACTTCCTAAAAGGAGAACTGTGCTTAATAAAACGAAACATAAATTTTATATCCCCTACCTTCTGTTCTTCAGTAAGTTCAATGGGAGAACGTGAATTTTTTTGAGGACTGGGGGCCTGGCAGGCAAAATTTCCGAAGCTAACGACAATCACAAAAAGGAACGTGAATGTATTTTCAAATCTTATTTTCATTTTACGGAATTTTTAGCAGCTTGTTTTTATGGTTATACGCAGCACATTGTGTATATGGTGTTGTTTTGCTTTCTTACCTCAATGGTTAATAGCTATATTTATTTGTTCATGCATTATTTACCGTTTTATTTTACAACAGCATTACGGCGAAAACCCATATCATGCCTGGTTTTAGTAATTATTGCAACCAATTACTAAAGTTTTCCATATTAATAACCTTAAATGAAGCATCAGGATATGCATTTTTCCATTGGGTCGGAATTTTCACTTTCGATTCCTTCCATTTAAATTCATAGCCAAATAAACGCCCATCTCTTTCTTCAACCCAATCAATCTCTTGCTGTTTATAGGTTCTCCAAAAGTAATTATTTGAAGAAATTCTTTTATATCCCAGATATTTTAATCTTTCGCTTATCATATAGTTTTCCCACAAGGCGCCGATATCATTCCGAGACTCAACCGGATTAAAATTTGCGATTACAGCATTACGTATACCATTATCCAGAAAATACCATCTTGAATTCTTCGTGATTTCTTTTCGTAAATTTCTACTAAAACCCTCAACCCTGTGAAGAATAAATACTTTACTCAATAAATCCAAATACTTTTCGACAGTATTTTTACTTATCCCCAATTGGTTTCCTAATTCTTGTAACGAAACCTCCCCCCCTATTTGAAAGGCTATCAAGCGTAACAGATTAAATATTTTCTGTGAATTCTTTATGTTTTCATAAACAAGGATATCCTTTAACAAATATGAACTTACCATCTCATTTAGATAATCGATCTTGTCTTTTCTATCTGGCAGATGAAGCAATTCAGGATAATTACCAAAAACTAATCTTTCCCGCACTTTATCAACCTTGGAAATACTATTTTCAATCTGGTTGTACTCATTTTCAGACAGTGTATATAAGTTGAACGAATATTTTCTACCTGTTAATGGCTCTCCGGCATCCTTATGAATATCAAATGATGATGAGCCGGAAATGATGACTTTCAAATCTTCTATTTCATCAATCATCAATTTTAGTTTCAAACCAATCTCTGGTATTTTTTGAGCTTCATCAATATAAAGTAATTTATACGAACCTAAAATTTGTTTATAGTTCTCCACGCTTCTAATTGCAAGTTTGTCATGAACATTAATGTCTTCACCGTTTAATAGTAACACTGGTTCATTTACTTTATCAAGAATCTCTTTTACAAGCACGGTTTTACCAACTCTACGTGCCCCAAAAACAATAACAACTTTGTTAGGTTGTAATTTCTTAATAATGTTTTCTGTTATATCCCTGACTAAATACCTCATAATTCCGTCATTATATTGACGTAATTTACATTAATTCTGTCATAGTATCAAATTTGTAGCTTACTCGAATTATTAAAGCTAGTCAGGAAGGGGAAAAAATTTCATCTTTTCTTCTCTCAACACTATTCCCCCTGCCTGCAAGTATATTAAGCAGCATAAACTATTCAGGACAAGTGCGGCAACGCGTCCCGGTACCGGAAAACCTTGCCGCACCGTGCGGGAACCAATCCCCATTTGTGAAAACCTTGCCGCGCTGTGCGGGAAGAAAATCCCACACCGGAAAACATTCCCGCAGTCCGCGGCAACAAAATCCGGCCCCGGAAAATATCCCCGCACCGTGCGGCAAAAAATACAGTATAAGATATCCCTGCCCGGATCACGGACAACTTACTAAATATTATAAGGCAAATATATGATTATGCACCTATCCCATGTATACAACCAGATCATTTAATCAGCTTATTAAAGGGGATCTACATCGATAGTAACCCGTACATTTTTATATTCCCCAACTGATAACAGTATATCGATAGCCTTTGAAACAACACTTTTAGCCCCCGTACCTGCTTTTTCGTTTTCAACCTTTAGCAATATGTTTTTCTGAAAAAGGTTTTGTACACGTTCAACCAACGGAAATTCAGGCCCTGTAACACGGTTACCAAATGTTTTAAATAACAGTGTGGCCAAATAGTGAGAAGCACGGTTGACTATGGTTTTATCCCTGTGTTTAACTTTTAATAGTATTAACCGGTAAAACGGAGGGTAACGAAAAAGTTTCCTTTCATCAAGCTGGCGAATAAACAAACTTTTAAAGTTATTATGCAAAACATCCTGGATAACCGGGTGGGCATCATCTGAAGCCTGAATTATTACTTTCCCCCTTTTATTTTTTCTTCCAGCCCTGCCACTTACCTGCGCCATTAACTGGAAGCTTCGCTCGTGTGCCCTGAAATCCGGGAAATTAAGCATACTGTCGGCATTTAGTATACCAACCAGGCTCACATTATCAAAATCCAGCCCCTTAGAGATCATTTGGGTACCTACTAAAATATCCACTTCTTTATTCTCAAAAGCATCAATTATTTTCTCATGCGCCTTTTTCGTGCGGGTTGAGTCCAAATCCATGCGCATCACCCTTATTTCAGGGAAAAAAACGGTAAGCTCGTCCTCTATTTTTTCGGTACCGTAGCCTTTGGTCTGCAGGGCCGGCTGACCACAGACATCACAGTTAACCGGTACATTCCTGCTAAAACCACAATAATGGCAGGTTAATTCATTTTTGTTTTTATGATAGGTAAGTGTAACATCGCAATTTTTACAATAGGGTATCCAGTTGCATGTATTGCATTCAAGGTATGGGGCATATCCCCTTCTGTTCTTAAATAAGATGGCCTGCTCCCCTTTTTCAAGCACAAGCTTTAACTCATTAATCATTTGCTGGGTAAACAACGATTGCATCTGCTTTTTCCTGTATGCCTCCCTGGTATTGGCCACAATTATTTCGGGAAGCTGAATATTCAGGTACCTTTCCTTTAATTCCACCAGCCCGTATTTCCCTGTTTTTGCATTATAATAACTTTCAACCGAAGGGGTAGCCGTACCCAGTAAGGTTTTTGCCCCATGCAACATGGCAAGGTATATTGCCGTATCGCGCGCGTGATATCGTGGGGCCGGATCGTATTGCTTATACGTGTTCTCATGTTCTTCGTCAACAATAACAAGTCCCAGGTTATGAAAAGGCAAAAATACCGATGACCTTACACCCAGCACCAACTGGATGGCGCCTTCTTCTCCCGTTTTTTTGGCAACACCATTGTAAACCTCTACCCGTTCGTTATCATTAAACTTGGAATGGTACACGCCTGCCATGTTGCCAAAAACACTTCGTAACCGGTTTATTATCTGCGTGGTTAAAGCTATTTCGGGTAACAGGTACAATACTTGTTTCCCTTCTTCAAGCTGTTTTTTTATGAGTTGTATATAAACCTCTGTTTTACCACTGGAAGTAATACCATGTAGCAAAATTGTATTTTTGGTTTTAAAGATTTCATTGATTTGATCGAGCGCTTTTTTCTGTACTTCGTTTAATTTTTTAGCTATGCCTTCTTCTTCCTCCAGGTTTAACCTGCTAATCTCAATTTCCTTTTCGTAAAATACCTGTTTTTCAATCAGGGCTTTTAAAGCAGAATGCCCAGCCCCGGCAATTTGTAGCAATTCGCTTTTAACAATCCCTTCGTTTCTGTCTTTTTTCTCATTTATTTGTGAAAGGTAAACCATCACCAGGTTTTGTTGCGTTTTAGCCCTCCTGAGTGTTTCAAAAAGGGTTTCTATATTTTTTTCATCATAATAATTTTCATGCAAAAAAACATAGGTTTCTGTTTTAGCTTTAAACCCTTTATCCAACACTTGTTCTGCAGAAACGGCATTTTTGGCGATAAGGGATTTAATATACGGATAAACATTTTTTACGGGCTGCGAAGCATTTAATTCTTTAAGGGTCATGCCCCCTTTATCCAATAATTGTCCCAGGATACTTTCTTCCCCCTTGTTCAGGTGCTCATTGGCAACAAAATCACTGTTCAGAAATATCTTTGTTTCGCTTTCCAGTTTTAATCCGGCAGGAAGGGCTGCTTTAAGGACTTCACCGGGTGTACACATGTAATATTGTGTTACCCATTGCCAAAGTTGTAATTGAAAATTATTTACTATTGGGTCATCATCAATTATACCATGTATGGGTTTTGTGGAATAATTTTCAGGTTTATTATTGTGGATACTTCGAACAACCCCTGTGTATAATTTACTTTTACCAAATTCAACAATTACACGTTGGCCAGGCCTTATATCCTCTTGTTGCTTATCATTAAGATGATAGGTGAATAACCGGGGTAACGATAAAGGTATAATTACATCGCAATAGATCATGTATTAAGTTGGTTAACTTTTTGGGCCACCTCCTCCATAAGCCATGCGGGTGTTGATGTTGCACCGCAAACACCTACCGATTCGGCCCCTTCAAACCATGTTGGATCAACATCATCAAAATTAGCGATAAAATATGATTTTGGATTAATTTTTTTGCATAATTCATACAACATCTTCCCATTGGAGCTATTGTTCCCGCTAACAAATAAAATTACATCATGTGTTTGAGAGAATTCCTTCAATGCAGGTTCCTTAATGGAAACATGCCCACAAATGGAATTATTCATTTGGAAATCAATATTCTCTTCACCAACCGATTCAACCAACTTTCTTTTTACTTTATCACTCATCTCCATAAAACCTGATCGAGACATTGTTGTTTGCGAAAACATTCTGACCGGACCTTTTATATCAATTTTGTCCAAATCCGATTCTTCTTTAATAATTACAGCACTATTGTTAATATTACCGTTTATGCCTATCGTTTCAGGATGTTCTTGCTTTCCATAGATTACAATGGTGCCCTCTTTTTCTTTTACGTCATCATATTTTTTTGTAATACGCTGCTGCAACTTCAAAACGATGGGACAAGTGGCATCAATCAACTCAAGGTTGTTTTTTTTTGCAATTTCATATGTTTCAGGAGGTTCTCCATGTGCGCGGATCAAAACAGCACAATTTTTTAATTCTTTATATTCGTCCTTGGTAATACTTATCAAGCCCATTTTACGAAGCCTTCCTACTTCTATCTGGTTGTGTACAATTTCACCAAGACAATACAATATGCCCCCACCTTTAAGGTATTCTTCAGCTTTTTGAACTGCTTTTACCACACCAAAACAAAACCCTGATTTACTGTCTATATCAACCCTCATATTGTTAATTCCTTAATTCATTAAAAAACAACAAGCCACCCAGGCCATTGTTGCACAAGACAATTTTAACACCTCATCGTCCACGGTAAAATTGGTTGTGTGCAATGCCGAGGTACTATTTTTTTCCTCATTTCTTGTTCCAAGGCGGTAAAATACCGATGGAAACCTCCGTGAAAAATAAGAAAAGTCTTCTGCTGTCATTTCAACAGTTAAGTCGACCATATTGTTCTTGCCTAACCAGTCATTTATTATTTCCTTGAATTTATGGGTAAGAATTTCATCATTTATAAGGAACGGGTACCCTTTTTGAATGTTTACATCGCAATCCCCCCCCATGGCCCTGGCTGTGTTTTGTGCAATTGTTTTGATAATTGTCTTGGCTTGTTCTCTCCACTCTTCATCAAACGTGCGCATGGTACCTTCAAGAAATACTTCATTGGGAATTACATTGGTAGCCCCATTTGCAACAACTTTTCCAAACGAGACAACGGTAGGCACGTAAGGTTTGGCATTACGGCTAACAACTTGTTGCAGGGCCAATATAATGTGGGATGCAATCAGAACCGGGTCTATTACACTATTCGGAATGGCCCCATGCCCTCCCCGGCCCTTTACAGTAAGAAATAATTCATCGGTTGATGCCATGTACGGCCCGGGTTTAACCCCAACCTTTCCCATTTCAATATTCGGGTCTACGTGCTGGCCAATAAACAATTCCGGTTGAAATTCATCAAAAGCCCCTTCATCAAGCATTTGTTTTGCCCCACCCGGTACCATTTCTTCTGCCGGTTGAAAAACCAATAGCACACGTCCTTCAAAAGAATCTTTAATTTCGTTAAGTATTTTAGCCGCACCAAGTAAAGTTGCCATATGGATATCATGCCCGCAAGCATGCATCACCCCAGAGTTTGCCGACTTAAAGGGCAACTCATTTTCTTCGTTTATTGGCAATGCATCCATATCAGCACGTAAGGCAAGTGTTTTTTTACCAGGATTTTTTCCCTCAACAACCCCGATTAAACCAGTTTTAACAAATCCCTTTTTGTATGGTATACCAATATTTTCTAATTGTTGGATAATATATTCAGCGGTCTTGAATTCTTGAAAAGAAAGTTCAGGATATTGATGTAAATGATGCCGTATTTGGATTATCTCGTCAACAAATTTTTGTGAAAGATCCTTGATCCTCTCCTTAATATCCATAACATTATTTTCCCAAAATCATTTTTAATCCAGCAACCAACATCAAGATACCAAACATTTTTTTAAGGTTTGCGGTTTCCATATTTACCGTGACTTTTGATCCAAGGTAACTTCCGGCAACAAAAGCAATTAAA
>JBNLCS010000399.1:0-5973 GCA_050303935.1 Bacteroidales bacterium | reverse complement strand
GGGAAGCTATACACTCCCTTAATCTAATAGGATATATGGCATGGTCGTTAAAGGCTGGTTGGAATAATCTTTTTTTAGAAGAATTAAGGGGCAGGGTAGATGATGAGAAAAGGAACGAGTTATTGCCCAATACAACCCTTCAGCGTAATTATATTTTTAGTGATGAAGAAATTTCAGGATCCAAAGACGGTTTAACCGGTTTATTAGAAATACTTAATGGTGTTGATGATTTTATTACAGAACCTCTGAATGCAAGTAACAATTGGGCAGTATCAGGAAAAAAATCACAAAGTGGAAAACCGATACTGGCCAATGATATGCATATTGATTATTCAATGCCAGGTACGTGGTACCAAATACATCAGGTTATTGAAGGGAAACTAAATGTTACCGGCACGGCACTTGCAGGACAACCCCTTATTATTGCCGGACATAACCAGGATATTGCATGGGGCTTAACCAATACATATGTTGACAACCTTGATATATACGAGGAAAAAATTAACCCTGAAAATAACAATGAGTATGAACTGAATGGAGATTGGTTATCTTTTAGGATAGATACATTCCTGGTAAGTAATAGAAAAGGAGAAAACTCTAAACATGTTGTACGGTACACCCATAGAGGGCCTGTTATTACTGATTTTAGAAAAAGTATTGAAAAAAAGTTGTCCATGAAATGGATAGGGAGTTTGTACAGTAATGAACTTATGGCAATATATCAGCTCAACAGGGCTACAAACTGGGAAGAGTTTAAGGATGCAATGAAAGGATTTGTATCCATAAGCCAGAATATAAATTATGCAGACAAAGAAGGAAATATAGGTCTTTTTTGTGCTGCAGGAATACCTATAAGGGAACGGGACATCAATATGGGGATTTTGCCTGGATGGACTGATAAATATGATTGGCAAGGAATGGTACCTTTCGAAGAATTACCTTATTTGTTTAACCCTGAAAAAAACTATGTTGCAGCATCAAATAACCGGACCATTGATGACAATTACCCATATCATGTTGGGGTTTATTATGCCTTACCTTACCGGTTTCAAAAAGTTTGTGAAGAACTTGACAAAAAAGAAAAATTTTCTCCAGGTGATTTTATGCAATTACAAACCAATAATAAATCTAAACTTGCTGAATTATATGCTGACAAAATAATTGAATTTGTAAAATTAAATAAAGCTCAATTAAACAAGCAGCAAAATGAAATATTTGAGTTGTTTAAAAATTGGGATTTTACTTATGAAAAAAATAGTAGCATGGCCTTAGTTTTTGAACAAACGTATTTACTTGTTTTGGAAAATCTAATAAAAGATGAAATGGGTGATGAATTATATCAACAGTATTTAAACACCACATTGCCAAAATATGCCATGGAAAATGCTTTTATTCAAAAAGAGTTCTCGTGGAGCAATAATATTAATACCTCCGATGTTGAAGAAAATTTGTCTGATGTTGTTGTGGAAAGCTTCAAACATGCTGTAAATGCTATATCAAAACGGGAGGGCGGTGACCATTCTGAGTGGAAATGGGGAAATTGGCATAAGCTTGAATTAGTGCATGCCTTGGGAATGGGTAATAAAATAATAGACCGTTTTTTTAATATAAACCGTGGGCCATATGCAATGTCGGGTACTTGGCATACAATAGCTCAATATGGTTATAGTTTTGCCAATCCCTATAAAATAAAAATAGGGGCATCACAGCGTCATATATATGATTTGAGCGACTGGGATAATTCGATTACAGTGATCCCTACGGGTAATTGTGGAATTCCTGCAAGTAAACATTATGCTGACCAAACGGAACTATATATAAACAATAAATACCACGAAGATTATTTTAGCAAAAGTAAAGTTGAAAACAATGCTAAATACATAATGAAGTTTGTAAAATAAGATTAACTATTCATTAGTTTTTTCAATAATTACTTTGTCATTTAACTTTTTAACAGTTTCGCCATAAAAATATTTAAGATGAGTATATTCACTCGCTTTATATACTGGGGACTTAAAGGCGAAAGAAGCTTCACAGTTTATTTTATTTTCTACATTTTTTATGGCGTAAGATATTCTCATAAATTCATTTTCAATATTTACATCTTCAGGTTTATAGGTAACTGAGTAATCATCAGGTATTTCAATTTCTGATTTGTAATATTTGGTGCGCGTATAAACCATATCTATATCATTTTGTCTGCTGGTTTGTTTAAAAATATTTTCATGAGGTACTTCTTTTAAAAATGGGGATATGAAAATTTTCCCATCTATGTTTTCAATTTCCGTGGTAAATGTACTTTGTATAATATATGGTTTTTCAGGTTTATAAAAGTTCTTCATTTGAATTGGTCCTATATCTTCATAACCCTTTTTCTCCAGGTATTTTTCAAAATATTTCTCTTCGTTTTCATACATATTTTTTATCCCAACGCTTTCATATCCATCGGATTCCAGGTTTAATTGACATTTTATTTTTTTTAGGTCATTATCAATGGATAATTGAAAATGTTTGGTTAATTGAGAATTTGATCTTAGAGCAGATAAATTAACCCACTTAACATCTCCTTTTTTTATAACAAGTCCTTTTTGATTAATATTATACAAAGGAATATCATTATAGGCATAAAGCATACTGGTCCCATCGGTTAGAAATAGCGTGTCATCGATAGTTACCAAAATGATGACGCTATTAAAAAAATGAAAAAACGGATAATCATAAAGTATTTTTCCATGGTCCCTCGTACTAATTATTACCGGGTCTGCATTAATTCCTGCGGCACGCAATAGTCCAGTCAAAAAAAGGTTTATTTCAGGCGTACTCCCAGTTTTCTGATTTAAGAATTCACGAATATTTTTTTGTGCATATCTACCACGTTTCCCGTCCCAGTTGTAATTGGATTTAACATAGTTAACAATTTCTTTTACTTTTTCTTCGTGAGTTTTATTTTTTAAATCAATTTCCGTTAAAATTTTTTTTGCTTTTCTTTTGCTTGCATTAATATATCCAATAAATTCATGATCATTAAGATAGTGGTTAACCATTTTATCCCATGAGGTTATCTCAACCATTTCAACACCATCGGATCGTATTATTTTTTGCAACTGAAAACCAATCTTTATTACATAATCCTTATAGCTGGAAATAAAATCCTCGTCACGAAATGCAGGTATATTTTTTAATGCATAAATATGAACATAATCATTAAATTCAGCTCCATCATAATATCGTGGTAAACCTTTATTAATATAACTGGTATTGTAATCAAATTTATTGGTTCCTTGTAACAAAAAAACATATGAATAAAAAGGGATCATATCAACTTGGTATTCACTATACATAACAGGTATCCTTTTTTGAAATTCCCATTCTGGTAATTGAAAAATATATGGAGTAACAATTTTGTATTTATATTCGATAATAGAACCTGATTTAACACTGGGCAAGGCAATTTTTACTACTTCAATGTAATCATTCACTTTTTCTTTATATCTGTCTTTTTGGTCCCATACATACCTATATAATTTTCTTTCTTCTAAATTAGCGGTTACAGCTTCTACATCTTCCAGTCTTTCGTATATGTTACCATGTCTGTATAAAGGTATTTCTACCTCACCCCATTTCAACCCGGCTTCTTTTAAAATTTTTATTTTTGTTCTTCTTTCAAAAACGACATCATAATTCCCGGATTGGTCTGCTCTAAAATAGGTATGTCCTTTATCATAGATTATTATGGCTTCTGCCTCATCATCGCCTGGAAATGAGTTTATTTTCAATTCTTCCGGGCTAACCTTTCCAAACTCAACGGTGGGCTGACTATGTAATAGAAAATGAATACTTAGCAAAAACAATATTGTTATTTTTTTCATTTTCAGCGATTACTTTGTAAAACTATCTTTTTGTTTTCCATAGAATAAACTTTACTTAAAAATCCATAAAGTTTTTCATATTCATCTAAATTATAATATCCGCTATAAAGCTGAAAAGTTTTTTCTATCCGCATTATATTCGCATGTTCTCGAATTTTCAATACATAGGTTCCGTATTTACTTGAAATTACGGTATCATTAACATTATGATTTATAGAATAATCATTCAGTAATTCATATTCTGATATATTTTTTCTGTTTATAGGATAATTGATCTGTACCGGAAATATTCTTTTATCTGGCCTTTCAAAATTTGGTATTTCCAAGGGCAAAGGATTAAAAATAATAGAATTGTCATATATTTTTTGAAAATTATTTAAAACAACTTCAGCCTTAAACCTTATATTTGAGGAATCAGGATGCGGGTATACTATTTCCCATTCACCCAGTTCATAATTTGTAAAATGTAAAATTTCTCGAAGAATTTTATCTTGAAAATCATTATTATAGTTTGATTTTAACATATTAAACATTTCAAATTTATACCCTCTCATATTTAGTTCAACAACAATACTCGCCTTATTTTTATTGATAAACCTGATTTTATAACTTCCCGTCTCAAGTACATCATTTAGTGTTAATGCCGGGGTTTTGGATAAAGCCGAATTAAATTCTTTAACCGGCAATACATACCGGTTCTGAATAGTTGTTCCCACGTATCCAAAAGGGTTTCTTTTATCCGTGCATTCAAGCCATATAGTATCCCTATAAAGGGGTACCATTACAATTATATGGTTAAAATGGGATGTGCTTGAAATGCTGGTATCCATGTTATTATTTTTTTCATTCGCGTACACATTCGTATAATAACTTTCTATACCGGCATGTTTTAACATTGAAACCATAAAATTTGACAAAGCCTTGCAGTCACCATAACGGTTTATGCAAACATATGTAGCCGGTTGTGTTTGTAGCCCGCCGATACCAATAGAAACATTTAAATACCTGTGATTGTCTTGAAGGTAATGATATAATTTTTTAATTTTTTCAATAGTGTCGGTTGTTCCATCTAACAATGAATTAATTTTGTGTTGCTCTGACAAGGGCAGAATATTTCGTCCTGTATTTAAATTATACTCCCAGTTTCCGTATTCTTCCCAGGTCTTCTGTTTTCCGGCAACACCATAAAAAAAATGTTCAGGGATGACGGTAACATGTGGTACGAGATTATTTAAAGGAGGTGAAAAAACTTCCTGTTCAAAAAATCCATTAAAATTTGTATTCCAGATGTATGTTTTTTTTCCTTGTAAAGTCTCACAACTATGTTCAATATCTGTTTCGCTTATTTGTATATCATATTCATCAGGAATACATATGGTTAAAGTTGCTTGTTGAACAGGTACTTCATAGTAATTATTATAAATGGGATTCCAATTGCATAGTGCAACAAATCTTTTAAATTTTTGCCTGTAATTCAAATATATGCGGTAAGGATACATATTATGCTTAAGCGAAAAGCTTTTTTTCATTATGTCTTCATGAAAGTACCCGGTATACAAATTCGACTTTTTTATCTCACTTTTCTTGAGTTGGCGGACCTTGTTCCCAAAGATGTCCTGAATTTCAGCTACACGTATATTAAGTTCATTCTCATTTTTATATTCCATGTTAAATTCTGTTAACCATTCCCCTGCCCTGTTGTTTATTTGAATTAATATAGTATTTTCCTTGATCAATATATTATTGTTGACCTCACAGCGGGTTTCATAACGAATGACCTCACAATCGTTTGCTTGAGCAGGAATATAAAATTCTTGGACAAAAATTAATAACCAGCAAAGGAATAATCTGGGACACATACCTTAACCTAATTTACCAGATCAAAAAAGCAATAAAATTTAATTTTACCAAATTAAACACGTTATTTTAATAAATTATATATTGGTGTTTTTCTCGAGGTAATGAAGTATATTGAACATAACCGGTACATTTTTTTTGCAATTTTCCACACCATTTATTATTTCTTCAGCGGTTTGAACATATTTATACGTATTGTATACTAGTTCATTTTTACAGTTATTCACCATTCCTTCTACAGAAACTG
>JBNLCS010000398.1:0-3555 GCA_050303935.1 Bacteroidales bacterium | reverse complement strand
CTGGGGGATCAGGTCGATGATCTTCTGGGGGTCGGCCCAGTTCCATGTATCGATGTGCACCAGCCACATGGGTTGGTCAGGGGAGATTGGACGTCTTAAAGTCTGTGCCCCAGCTTTGAATTGTGAAGCAGTAGTTAGCAGTAAAAAGATCATTAAAGAAATGACAGAACATTTCTTTACTTTACAAAATTTAATAATTGGTCTCATAACTAAATTAATTTAATATAATTAGTGATTAATAGTAAGTAAATAGTAAATTTCATTTGGTTACAACATTGATTTGATGTTGGTTTAAAAAACAAGAGAATATTTTTTTATTTCTTACTTCAAGAATCATGTTAGAACTTTATTTTCGTATATATACTTTCCTGCAATTTTAACCGGGAATTTTCATATCCTCCGTTATCAACAACTATTTTGTATAAAACCATTCCCGGATCAAGGGGATGAATACTTAGTACATAAGATCCATCTTTACTTTCAGGTAGTTCCAACGTCAGTGAAAATTCATTCATCCGTGCAGCCCCGGCCGGATACATTTTCGTGTAGCAGTTTTCCCATGTCAAATCTTTATTAATATTCCAAATTTTTTCTTTCCCTCCTATAAAAGAAACTGAAATACTGTGCCCCCCTTTTTTAAATGGCAAGGTGCTATCAAAAAAGAACTGTACGCGAATGCTGTCTGCATTTGGTTCCATGTTTATTTTATATTTCAATTCTGCACCTCGGGTACTCATGTTGTAGGGCATGAGAGCAACACCCGAAAGGGTTCTTCCCATATCTGGAATTATTGTCCAGTAAGTGCTTTCTGTTGCAATGCTTTCAAAAAAATGTTCTGCTTCTATCACAACCACACCATTTTTTTCATTAAAAATATAGCCCCCTCTTTTCGGATTTTCAATAGTTACCCGGTTTGTTTTTGGTATTATATTGTATTCAGGGGCATGCCATGATTGATAACCAATATGCACCTGGTCCATCATATGGTTCCATTTACCATTGGCTATATTGTGATAGTCAGCTGTGAGCTCTGTATCCCGATTAAAACAATATTTAACACGATTGGCCCAATAATTGGCTTTCAGGTCATTTTCAGCATATTGTTTTTTGTTCATGGCTACAGCATAGTACATTTCATAAAGATTTGCCATTGCTTGCACAGGAAAAAGCACCAGTTGTTTATAAGTATCTTTATATTCGTCCTTAAGTTTTATGTATTGTCTTAATGCTCTTGCTTCCAAGGCCATGTAAGCATCTTTTACCATCAGGAATTCCCCATTTTCAAGGTTGTATGTCTTATGGTTCAGCATTTCAGGAGAGATACGGCTGTTAAATTTACAATAGGTATCTAATATATCTGCAGCTTCGGTTGCCTCAGTTGCCCCAAACTTATCGTCACAAAATTTCCTTGCATAATCATGTAGGTTATTTTCATTAAATGATGTTGGGTCCCATGCCATTTCCAGAAAAAAATCCATGGGGTATTCATTGGGTTTTAAATCTCCAACATTTAATATCCATAGTTTATCAACTCCATAGCTATATGTTAATTGAAGTTGTTCCCATATTTGTGAAATCTGACTTATATTTAACCATTTACTTGCTCGTGGAGCCCCATAGTAGCCAACATGAAAATACATACCGTAACCACCCGGGTGTTTCTTTTCGTTTAGCTCTGGTAGCCTGCGAACATTACCCCAGTTATCATCACACAGCACAATAATCATATCATCAGGTACTTTCATTCCCTGATCATAATATTCAAGCACTTCTTTATATAGGGTCCAGACCTGAGGGATTTCCGATGCCGGTTTTCCTGTAACGTTTTCAATGATCTCACGTTGATCTTTTATGATACCTTCCATTATCCTGAAATTTGCAGCGGCACTGCCAGCATCAACCATTGGCCTGTCTTCATCACCTCTCATACCCATAGTAATGATGCACTCATAGTCCTTTGTGTTCTCAATCCCTTCTCTAAAGAATTGTACGATGCCATCTTTGTTACTAACGTAATTCCATTCGCCGTTCCCATAGTTATACCTGTTTCTTAGCCATTCCTGTTGTGAACGTTGCATTGGTTCATGATGGGATGTACCTACTATTATACCAAATTCGTCTGCTAAACGGGGATTTTCTGGATCGTCTTCATTAAAAGAGTGGCCAACATAGTTACCATCTTCATCTGTGAGTTCAGTTACCAATGGTTTGTATTCTTTAAATGAACCCCACATACCTGGCCATATACAATTAGCCCGCAAGCGTAATAATAATTCGAATACGTGTGCATACATCTTACTATTCATTCCCCCGAATTTCTCTTTGGCCCAATTATCCATACATGGCATCTCATCGTTTATAAAAATTCCACGATAACGAACCTTAGGTTCACCTGATGAATAATGTCCGGCCAACACATAAGCCGAAGGACGTTTTTTTACAGGTACATCAGCCCACCAGTACCATGGGGAAACCCCAAGTTGATGCGACAATTCGTAAATACCATAAATAGTACCCCGTTTATCGCTACCGGCAATAACAAGGTATTTCTCCTTGCTGGTATTGGGATTATCAATGGTTGTAATTAAAAAACTTTCCCATTTCCCTTGTATATCTGTGACATTAATATGTTTTGAGGAAACCAATCGATCTATAAAATTACTTTTCCCCAGTGTTCCGATGATAATCTTATATTTTATTGAATTTTCTTTTGTAAAGATACCAGGCCTTACCCCTGTTACATTTTCGATGTCGTTTTGCAAGTCAAGGATTGCACGCACTACACCTTTATAATCATAATTGCTGTACAGTATGGCTGCACTTTCACCTGTAGTGTTTACAATTGGAAAATCTGAAAAATTATCACTGGTATTAATTATAATATCCTTAATTAATCCTTTAGTTTGACGGGCATTAATTTGAAAAAAGAAAACAAAACTTAGTACACTTGAAAAAACCCAACGCAGTATAAACTCACCTGTAACTCTCACAAAATAATTCTTAAAATAGTTTAGCGGTGCTAAGATGTTTCAATTATTGTATTTTCTATGTTAATTATGATACAATAGCTATAAAATTTGTTACAATATGCGGTATAGAGTGGTTTCGAGCCGTAAACTATGTATTGAATGTTATTCAAGGTTAGTTAATGTTAACTTTTGTATGTATTAAAATTGGTATAGTACAATAACCATTAAGGAACTGTATTTGGACCTTGTATGGTTTCCTGGAATAAAATAATCTTTTCATTAATTAAATCCTGTTTAAAAAAAACGGGCATACAAAAAATGGATGCCCGTTTAGCTACTAAAATTAACCTATCTATCTACTAACAACTATTGTATAACCAATATTTGATTATTTCCGTTTATTTGTATTAAATATATACCTTTCTCAAGTCCTGAACTGATTTCGTTTTCCCCTGATACCAGGTTATCAGTTTCGTATACTTTCTTTCCTTCTATGCTTAATATATCAAGTTTGTAACTTTCGTTGTTGTCGCTCTCGATATATATTTTGAAATCACCATTGCTTGCTGGATTCGGGTAAATAACA